>NZ_JBQLID010000007.1:0-206158 GCF_056034405.1 Marinococcus sp. LNHM4E3-1
TCACCGGGACCGTGAGGTCCATGGAAAAAAGCCCCTGCCTCCCGCCCGCCGCGAACCGGGCGGACGGGAGGTCAAACAAAGCACGACCGATCCTGACAGCGGCTATTACGTCAAAGATGAACGGGAGAAGATGTTTGCCTACAGCTGGCACACCGCCTGCGACCGGCATGGGTTTGTCCTCGGAGCGATCGTGACGGGGGGCAATGTTCATGACAGCCGGGTCTTTCATGATCTGTTGGCCCAGGTGACGGCCCGGATGGGCCGCCCGTATGCCGTCGCGGTGGATGCCGGATATAAAACCCCGGCGATTGCTCATTGGCTTCGCGAGCAGGGCATCCGCCCGGTCATGCCTTATACCCGTCCCAAAGGCCCGCCGGGACGCTTGCGCAAACAGGACTTTGTGTATGATGCCTATCTGGACGCGTATCTCTGTCCCGAGCACCAGGCCCTGCGCTACCGCACCACGACTCGGGACGGCTATCAGGAGTATGTCTCAGATCCCGCCATTTGTCAGTCCTGTCCGCTGCTTGAAACCTGCACCCAAAGCCGGGATCACCGGAAGGTGATTCTCCGCCACGTCTGGCAGGACGATCTGGACGAAGCCGAACACCTTCGACACACTCCGTGGAACCGGAGAACCTATGCGGAACGAAAAGAAACCATCGAACGGATTTTTGCGGATCTCAAACAAAAGCATGGCTTGCGTTGGACGCTCCTCGCCGGAGGGGCAAGAAACTCTGCGCAGGCGATGCTTGTTTATGCGGCGATGAATCTCAAAAAACTCGCCACCTGGCGGTGGCGACAAATAGGCGCTTGTCTATTAGGGCTTCTTTTTTCTTTCGATGGCACAACAAAGGCCTCCGAAATCTATTTTCGGAGGCCTTTGTCTACAATCTAAAACCTTTCCAGTCCGGAAAGGTTTTACGTATCGAAATGCAGGCGGGGGCCCGTAGTCGTTATGTATGATGGATTAATTGAACTCATGCAGGCCAAGGCTTATTTCCAGACCTTTACGTACCTGCTCCATGGTTTCATCATCGAGATGGGTAATTTTATCAGTTAACCGCTGCTTATCAATAGTACGAAGCTGCTCGAGCAGGATAACGCTGTCACGGTCAAATCGATGCTTGGCTGCATCAATTTCTACGTGTGTCGGCATTTTTGCCTTTTTAATCTGTGCCGTAATAGCAGCTACAATCACCGTAGGACTGAAGCGGTTACCAATATTATTTTGAATGATAAGTACGGGGCGGACGCCTCCCTGCTCTGATCCAACTACCGGAGACAGATCCGCAAAAAATACGTCCCCCCGTTTGACTACTTTTTTATGATGCTGATTGTTTTGTTTCGAATCACTCAAACCACCCATTCACCTCCTTTTCCGGTTGCGCGCTCATGCTGCCGGACAGGATGAACAGCTAGTCTTGTTCATGCAGCCGTCGTTCTGTCGTCTGTGTAGATTCTGTTTCGGCATATTCAAATTCAGCGCATATTTCAGCATTTAGTGCAGCCATTTCTGCATATCCGTTCTTCAATTGTTCCTGCATGTCTGTGGATTTTTGTTTTTCAATTTGATCTTTTAATACCTGATGAAAAAAAGAATCCTTTTCTGACTGGGACAGATGTTCGATTTCCGTATAGAGTTCTTTTGGAAGTTCTAGAGCGATCTGCTGAAGCTGCGACATACGTAATTGGCCCCCTAATGTTCTGTTTTCCCTCTCTCATTATATAAGAAAGATTCACTAAAATGAAACGTGTTTTTAAAAATTTTTTGCCCGCCGCGGGCGGAATCCGCTAAAACAGTTGCGGAGAAGGGATAAACAGACAATATTTAATTATGTTTACTCACGCTAAAATCAGGCAATATAGAAAAGATAATTGATTTTCTGCCGTACTATTGTCTTTCGGGGCGTTATCTGCTATGGTGTAGTTAATTAATTTCATATCCTGCTTCTTTATTTGAGAAGTGAGGTTAGAGGCTGCGAAAACTATTAGTACGCTTTAGGAAGAGAATGAGCTCTGGTGATTAAAGCGGAAAGGGGTTTTTGCCGAAGCTGCGGACGACTCAATCGTTCAACGCTGGTCTCGTATTGAATAAATGCGGGACTGTCATACAGATTTTCTGTATGGAGGGCTATCTCACGCACGTGCGGTTCTGCTTAACAGCTGAAGCGTTCCTGCAACGATGGGCTCTTTCCATGGTTGCTTTTTTCGTGTCCGGACGGAGACGAAGACGTGAAACCGCAAGCCCTCTCTTTTTAGGCAAGACTATACTTTTAAGAGGGTGAGTAAACATGAATTTTGGCAGATTGAGTACAGCAATGGTGACTCCATTTGATGAACACGGAGATATAGATTACACAGCATTAACCAGACTGATTAATCATTTGATCAGCACAGGAACAGAAAGCATTGTGGTGGCAGGTACGACCGGCGAATCCCCAACGCTCTCCCATGAGGAAAAAATCTCGTTGTTCCGTCATACTGTCCAGACTGTAAACGGCCGGGTGCCGGTTATTGCAGGCACAGGCTCCAACGATACAAGAGCTTCACTCGCTTTGTCCCTTGAAGCTGAAAAAACCGGCATTGATGCCGTCATGCTTGTAACTCCGTATTATAACAAGCCTTCCCAGGAAGGCATGTACCAGCATTTCCGTACAATTGCTGAAGGAATTAACACTCCGGTTATGCTTTATAACATTCCAGGGCGAAGCGCGGCCGGTATGACACCGGAAACTATTGTACGGCTTTCCCATGTCAGAAACATCTGCTCCATCAAAGAAGCGAGCGGTGATCTCGAAGCTGCGGCCTATATTCTGCAGCATGCACCGCAGGACTTTACCTTATACAGCGGCGATGACAGTCTGACGCTGCCACTGCTGTCTGTTGGAGCTACCGGCGTCGTTTCTGTTTCTGCCCACGTGGCCGGAGAGAGCATGCAGGACATGATCCAGAGCTTCTTTAACGGACAGCCGGTCTATGCCGCTTCCCGGCACCGCGATCTGCTGCCGCTGATGAAATCCATGTTCGCAGCGCCTAGTCCGACTCCGGTAAAAGCAGCTCTTGAGATGCGCGGTATCATTTCCGGCGATGTCCGTCTTCCAATGGTACGTTTAAACGCGGAAGAAGAAGCACTTCTTCGCCAGGTTGTTGAACCAGCAGCCTCCTTTTATGTCGGTTAATACAGAAGTAAGGTTTTAACCCCGCCGGTTCAGGCGGGGTTTTTTAGTTCTGCTTTTATTTATGCTACGCTTTAAGTGCAAAAAAGACTATAGGAGTGCGTATGTATGAAAAAATTGATAGTGGCGCTGATCCGGCTGTATCAACGTTATATTTCCCGGTTCACGCCCCCCTCCTGCCGTTTTTATCCCACCTGTTCGCAGTACAGCATTACTGCCTTTGAGCGCTTCGGATTCTGGAAAGGGGCCTTTTTGACAGTTCGGCGCATTGTCAAATGCCATCCATTTCACCCCGGGGGTTTTGATGAAGTTCCGAAAAAAAAGCAGGCGTCCGCTAAGCATCATACTTAGCAGGCGCCTGTTTTCGTTTTTTTAACAGCAGCTGGTCCACCCACCCGGTGCCAAGCAGCACTCCGGCCACAATGAATATGAATCCTCCAAGCTGAGCCGGTGATACGTTTTCTCCGAGGATAAGCGCCGAGCTTAACAGGCCGAAAAAAGGCACAAAGTTATTAAATATGGCAGTTTTCCCCGGGCCGATTTTCGAAATCGACGCATTATATAAAATCTGGCCGAGGCCGGTAGCAAATACTCCGGAAAGTAAAAACACGAGCCACACCCAGCCAGGAGCTGTAATATACGACTCCCACCCGGACGGGGACAGCACAAAACTGACTGCGAACAAACCAACAGAGCCGAGCATCAGCGTGTAGATCGTTAATACTCTCGGCGCCACCAGTTCAGACGCTTTTTTAATGAATAAAAAGCTCACAGCCTGGGCAGTCATTGCTGCAAAAATAAACGCATCTCCCCTCGCTGCTCCCTGAACAGCCTCCCCGCCTTCTCCGGTGAGATTAATAAGTACTGCCCCGGCAAACCCGGCAAACACCCCGAGCCAGCGAAGCTTCGTAAAGGCATCTCCCAAAAACAGCATGGACAAAAGAGCTGTTGTAATAGGAAGAAGAGCCAGTATGAGCGAGCTTTTTACAGCAGTTGTTTCACTCAGCCCTATAGCTAAAAACGTATGGTGACCGGTCATGCCAAACACTGCAGCCAGCAGAATATACATAAAAGCAGCCCTCGGCACCCGCTCATGCTCTTTGCGCAGAAAAACAAACAAGGCGACAGACAGGCCGGCGAGCAAAATGCGGGCCGCCTGCATATAAACCGGATTTATTTCAGCCACCAGCACCTTCAGCGCCACGACATTAAGTCCCCACATCAGCATAACAAGCATGACGGACCCGTATAATTTTCCAGCTTCGAGTGGACGCATGCTGCATTCTCTCCTTCATTTTTACATTAACGTTTCTCCCAGTACAAATAATACAAGGCTCAACACGACGGCAGCGCTTAGAATAAATGCTGTATTTTTCCTGATTACCTGAATGGTAGTCGCCCCCATTAAATGAGATGTCATAAGTATCGCTCCTGTAAACGGAGACACCTGAACGCCGAGCATCCACGACATGAGCAGCAGCACGGCCATAAACGGAGCCCCAACCCCAAAGATTTCCGGCGAAAGAGCCCCGCCGAGACCAGTGACAATTATTACGGGGTGAATACCTACCGCAGAGAGCCCCATTACGATAGCGACCACCCAGGCAATCAGCAGAATCATATAGCCCTGGGACAAAAAGCTGATGGCTTCAGAAAGCCATCTTCCGGCATCGCTGCTTCGAAGCGCCACACTGAAAAATCCAGCCGTCACAAAAATACCAATTTCGTTGTACAGGCGTTCAAACGAACCGCTTACGTGTTTCCACGTTGACTGTGCAAACGAGACAGCCTGTTTTCGCGCCAGGGCCCACACCCACGGATACAAAAGGGCGAGCACCGAAACAATTGTCAGCATGCTGTATGGCAACAGTGCTTCAAGCAAAAAAGAAGCAGCAAGCAGAATGCCTAAAAATAGTAAAAACGTGCGCATCGAAGACACCGGCGGATTGACTTCTTTTTCTTTCTCTGGAACCGTCCAGGCATCATCGGCGAATGCTGACGAGCGGAAAAATACAACGACCAGAGCTGTCAACACAGCAGCCATCACGATCCCGTAGGGTCCGACTTCTCCCCAGCTCAAATCATAGATGCTTAAAATCAGGGCCATATTTACAAAATACGGCGACCAGAGCATACACGAGCCAAATCCCCTGAGTACCGTTAATGCCATTCTTTTTTTCTCAAAAGATGGAAAGCTTTCTTTAGCAATGCCGTACACAAGCGGCATGGAGCCGAGGTTCAGAATGGCACCAATGCTTGCTGTCACGCCGTAGCCAAGCCGGTGCGGCGGCACTCCTCTTTTTTTGTTCTGTTGTTCGAGATATTGTTGAAAAGCATGCAGATGCCCCGCTTCCGACATGTACGTCCCAATCAGCGGCACCGTTAAAAAGAGGGCAAGCAGCGGCAGGTTTTCTCCGAAGCTTGTCCACACCGTTTGCCAGGAAACACCGTACGTCCAGAACAAAGCAATGCCGACAGCAATCAGCACGTAAACCACACGCCGGTTCAGGGGCGGCATCACAGGCAGGGATGCCACTAGCAGCACCCCGGCAATAAAACTGTATCCGTAGTCGACAAACGGAACGTTTAAAAGCACTTCTAAAAAATAGCAAAATACAGCTGCAAAAGCTGCAGCTCCCAGTGTTGGTTTTATGTAGGCCTGCCGGTTCATGATCATTCCCCGTTTTAGTCAAATCTTCATTGCAAACACCTTTATGCTACCACTATCCGGAAAAAATAGCCAACACCCGCATATCATTCATAAAAAAGCGGACTCCTTTTTTGGAAGTCCGCTGCCTGTTTCTTATCTATAGTGGGCGTTCAATCGGTTTTCCGCAAAACCGTCACCGAGTACCCCGGGTTCTTTTACATACATATCCCGCGGCACGTGACTGAGCAGTTCACAGCCATTTTCCGTAATGCGGATCGATTCTGTAATCTCTACCCCGTGGTCATCAAGCCAGATGCCAGGCATCAGGTGAAACGTCATGTTCGGCTGCAAAATAGTGTGATCACCCTTCCGGAAGCTGACCGTATGCTCGCCCCAGTCCGGCGGATAGCTGAGCCCGATGGAGTAGCCGAGGCGGGATTCCTTAAAATACCCGCGTCTTGCGATCGTCCGGCTCCACACGCTTTCCACTTCTTCTGCCGTCATCCCCGGCTTAATTGAATCCATCGTAGTTTCGATGCCTTCAACGACCGTTTCCGAGAGATCATACATTTTTTCAGGAGCCTGGCCGATTGCCATCGTCCGTGCCATTGGAGTATGATAGCGCATATACGCGCCGGCAATTTCAATCGTTAAAAAGTCCCCGTAGTTATATTTCCGGTCCGTCCATGTCAAATGCGGGGTAGCTGTATTTTCGTTCGCGGGAATCATCGGCACAATCGACGTATAATCTCCACCGAATTCCTTTGTTCCAAGAATCTGAGCATTGGTGATAGCCGCAGCTACTTCATTTTCACGAACGCCGACATCTACCGTATCAAAACCAGCCTGCATGGCATTTTCGAGTATACGTCCGGCGCGGTACATGCACTCAATTTCCGCTTCTGATTTTACCAGCCGGACCCAGTTGACAAGCGTGCTGAAATTACGGAATTCGGCATTTGGGAGACCAGCCTGGATTCGTTCATAGCACATGGCGGTAAAATAAAATGCATCCATCTCCAAACCAATTTTACGGTTGCCCTGGCCGATCTCGGTCAGGATGTTCGCTGCGAAATCCATAGGGTGCTTGATCGTCGACTGCACAAATTCATCAGGATACGGAATGATATGGTCTTCGTCAAGCCATGTAGTGACGGTAGCGCTGTGGGCATCCATTTCCCGCCCGATCCATAATGGCTGATCTTCGTCAATCATCACAATCACCATTTGATGCACATAAAACGACCATGCGTTATATCCTGTTAAATAGTACATGTTCGATGGATTGGAGACCAATAGCACTTCAATACCGTATTCCATCATTTTCATTTTCGTCTGGTTCATTCTCGTCAGGTACTCATCTTTTTCAAATAACATGAGCTGATCCCCCCTTTTATCCCGTTTACATTTAATTATTCATCAATGGTAAAGCATACGAGCCGTTTTTCCGACATTTCTTCAATGGCAAATGCTACGCCTTCGCGGCCGATGCCTGAATGCTTAACGCCGCCAAATGGCATGGCATCGATCCGGAAATCGCTGCTGTCGTTTACCATGACACCGCCGACGTGAAGCTTGCGTACAGCCTTCAGCGCTAAATTGATATCATTCGTATAAATGCCGGCCTGCAGACCGAAAGGCACACTGTTCGAGCGTGTGACTGCTTCATCAAACGTTGCCACAGAAGCAAGTATTACTACCGGGCCGAACACTTCTTCTTTTACAATCGTTATATCCTCCGGCACGTTCGACAGAACAGTCGGCTCGATAAAGGCGCCGTGCCGTTTGCCGCCGGCAAGCACTTTGGCTCCTGCCTCCACTGCTTCTTCAATCCAGCTTTCAATCCGTTTGGCTTCTTTTTCATTGATTACCGGGCCGATATCCGAATCCTTATCCATCTTTCTGCCTGCACGCACCTGTTTGGCTTTATCTACAAACGATGCTTCAAACGCTTCGTAAATTTCTTCGTGTGCATACACCCGCTGGACACTCAGGCAGTTCTGGCCGGCAGCTCCAAACGCTCCGTCCACGCCTGACTGGGCCGCCTTTTCAATGTCTGCGTCCTTCCAGATAATAAACGGGGAATTCGAGCCCAGCTCCATGGACAGCTTTTTCAGTCCTGCTTTATGGGCAATGCTTTTTCCTGTTTCATAGCCACCGGTAAAGCTGATCATCTGAACGTCTTCTGCTTCAACCAGAATGTCGCCGATGTCACGGCCTCTTCCTGTAATTACTGTGAGTACTTTTTTCGGCAGACCGGCGGCAATAAACGCTTCGGCCAGCTTTAACGCACTGAGCGGTGTTTCTGTTGCCGGCTTCACAATCACAGCATTCCCGGCGGCAATCGCCGGTGCTACCTTGTGTGCCACTAGATTCAATGGATCGTTAAACGGCGTGATAGCTGCTACAACGCCTACCGGGAAGTGATAATAGTACCCCATCCGGTTCGTATTGCCTTCCATCTGGTCGAAATTAATCGATTCCCCGGAAAGACGGCGTGCTTCTTCCGCTCCAAGACGTATCGTCTCAGCGGTCCTGCGTGCCTCACCGGAAGCTTCCGCTATCGTTTTGCTTCCTTCAAGAGCAATGATTTCCGCAAACTCCTCTGCATGATCAAGCACATAATCCGCTACTTTATTTAATATATCCATACGTTCCCGGACGCTCAGCGCTTCGGCGATTTCCTTTCCTTCCACAGCAATCCGCACAGCTTCGCGCGCATCGTCACTGCTTGCCATCGGCACTGTGCTGATAACGGACTGATCCTCGGGATTGACGACGTCCAGCGTTTGTTCCCGGCCGACCCATTCTCCGCCGAGCAGCATCTTTTGCTCTGTGATTTTTGTTGTCATATTATCCCGCCTTTATATAGTATTTCGGTCCATGTTAATCAAATCGATCAACAATGCAAATCCTGTTTCCGGCACGCCGGCCCCGGCGCCCATCAGCGTAATCGGACCGCTCAGGTCGCATTCATAAGTGACCGCGTTTACCGCACCTCCGACGTTAGCGAGGGCGTCATCTTCAGAGAGCAGCTCTGGTTTTACAGACCCCTTGATTGTGCCGTTGACGTTTTCAACGCGCCCGATCAGCTTCCAATGCTTATTTTCATTTTTTGCCTGCTGCATATCTTCTGCAGAAAGAGATGTAATTCCTTGGCGTTCCACATCCTCTTTTTTCAAATCTGCTCCCATAACCACGTTGGCTAGAATGACTACTTTATACAATACATCATAGCCTTCAACATCGCTCGTGGGATCTGCTTCCGCGTATCCGCGGGATTGTGCCTCTTTTAAAGCTTCGCTGTATTCCATGCCCTGCTCCATCTGGGTGAGCATGTAATTGGTCGTTCCGTTCATGATTCCTTTAATGGAAGTAATCCGGTTTCCGGAAAGGCTTGTAAGCGGCATCCGGATTGCCGGTGTTCCGCTCATGACCGTTCCTTCGAATAAAAACCGTACCCCGTTCTCTTCCGCCAGTGCCTGAAGCTCTTTGTAGGCAAGGGCTACGGGGCCTTTATTCGTAAGAACAGCATTTTTGCCGGCCTTGAGCGCCGTTTTACAGTGGTCAATCGCCGGCTGGCCGGTCTCCACATTGGTGAACGTAATTTCGATCACGGTATCAGCGTTCGACTGGGTAATCGTTTCGATGCTGTCCCACCCGCGAACGAGCCCTTCGGTATCAGGGTAGTTTTCGACTGTCCCGTCTTTTTTCAGGCAGTCGAGCACCTTCTGCATGTCAAGGCCGTCCGGGTGGTGAAGGGAGCCTTTGTACAAATCGGAAACAGAAACTACCACAAAGTCGGAACCAAACGTTTCCTTCAGCCAGCTTCCCCGTTCCAATAGTATTTCTGCAAGGCCCCGGCCCACTCCGCCAAACCCTATAAAGTCTAATTTATGCGGCATATTTTTTCCTCCCAGTCTAATCTGTCTTGTGCTTTGTCATATAGTGTACAGCTGCTCCTGCAAGCAGGGAAGCTCCAATTGGTAAAATGGTTTCTTCAATATCAAACTGGGGCATGTGCAGCCCGCTGTCTGCGCGATCAGGATAGCCTGCGCCGAGAAACATCATGCAGGACGGCACCTCGCGGGCCATGTAACTGAAATCTTCTCCGCCCATGCCATAGGATTCTTCGTGAATAACCGTTTCCGGGTATAGTTCTTCAAGTACGGTCCGGTAGGCCTTTACTGCTTCGGGACTGTTGACGAGCGCCGGCTCTCCTTCAGCGATCGTTACCTCCTGGGAGGCATTCATCGTCTCGGCTATGCGGAAGGCCTGCTGCAGCTCCTCACGCAGCCGCTTGCGGGTGGCGTCCGAATAGCTGCGCATTGTGCCCCGGATACGGACTTCGTCCGGTATAACGTTCGTAGAAGCTCCTGCCTTTAATTCGCCGATACTCACCACTGCCGGCTCAAGCGGAGACGTCCGCCGTGAAACGATTCCCTGCATCGCCTGCATCACAAACGTGCTGATCCACACCGGGTCAGTGGCAAGATGCGGATAAGCACCGTGGCCGCCGCTTGCACGAATGACCCCTTCAAACGTATCGATGCCTGCCATGCTCGGGCCTTCCTGCAGCCTTACGTGACCAGGCGTGAACTCAGGGTCCATATGAAGGGCAAAGGCTGCCCGGGCCCCTTCTAGCCAACCGCGACTGATCAGATACGGACTGCCGGTGCTACCGTATTCATCTGTATCTTCTTCTGCCGGCTGAAAAATGAAGCGGATGGTGCCGTTTAAAAGCTCCTGCTGCTTATGAAGCACAAAGCAGGCACCGAGCAGCATGGCGGTATGGGCGTCGTGCCCGCACGCATGCATTTTCCCTTCATACGTGGAAGCATAATCACAGTCGTTCTCTTCCTGGATCGGGAGGGCGTCAATATCTGCACGCAAAATGACGAGAGGGCCGTCACCGGCCCTAAGCTCTGCAATTACGGCCGTATCGAGACCCGTTTCTTCTCTGCCACTGTAAATTCTTAAATCCTGAAGTCCGGCAAGCGTCGCTTTAATAAATGATGCTGTTTCATGCTCTTCAAAGCTCAGCTCGGGACGGCGGTGCAGGCCGCGCCTCCACTCCACCAGCTGCTCCCGGATCGCTTCTGCTTCTTCTTTAATCGTTTTGGTCACTATAGTCATCGCTCCAACCGCCCTTTATTTTTGCACGCTTTCGGCTTTTGGCAGCGAAGCCAGTGCCTGTTCCAAATCGTTAATAAGATCATCTGTGTCTTCAATTCCGACCGAGTAGCGCACGAGGCTTTCCGGAATACCGAGAGCTGCGCGTTCTTCCGGTGTATTCTCTACGTGGCTCGTCGTTCTTGCCGGTCCTACCGTCGTTTCCACCGACCCCAGATTTGCTGCACGGTTAGCGTACTCGAGTTTTGGCAGGAACTGGCGCACAGCATCCATTCCGCCTTTTAACGAGAAGCTGAACATGCCGCCGAACTGTTTCATTTGTTTCTCTGCAATATCATGACCCGGATGAGTTTTGAGCCCCGGATAGAATACCTGATCCACCTGCTCATGATTTTGCAGGTGTTCAGCGATCCTCATAGCGGATTCGCACTGCTGGCGCACCCGGAGATGAAGCGTCTTCATGCCCCGGATCATCAGGTAGGCAGCCATTGGATCCATCGTCGCTCCGTTGATTTCGCGGTAATGGAAGATCTTTTCGACCAGATCCTTACGGCCGCAAACTGCCCCGCCGAGGGCATCCGCGTGCCCGCCCAGAAACTTCGTTGCGCTGTGAATAACAAGATCCACACCAAATTCGATCGGGTTCTGGTTGATTGGGGTTGCAAATGTGTTATCAACAAACACAAGCGCTCCCACTTCCTTTGCCACCCTGGTCATTCGTTCGATATCAGTAATTTTCACCGTTGGATTGGTTGGTGTTTCAAGGTATAAAATATCGCAGCCTTTACGGACTTCTGCCTCAATCTCTTCATGGTTGCCCGTTTCACAGAGCGACACATCAATATCCATGTGCGGCAGAAATTCGGTAAAGATTTTGTTTGTACCACCGTACGTATCCTTCATGGATACTACCCGGTCGCCCGGACGGAGGAACGTAGCCAGAGAGTTACTGATCGCAGCCATGCCGGTCGAAAAGCTCGTAGCCGCCTCAGCATCTTCCAAAATTCTGATTTTTTCTTCGAACGATTGCAGGGTAGGGTTCGTATTCCGACCATAGATATGCCCTTCTTTCTTTCCTGTTGCTACCTCATACCAATGGTCCAGATCGTCATACGTATAGGCAACACTGTGGACTACCGGAACCTGGGTCGCTCCAAATGCCCGGTATTCTTTTTCTCCTGCCCATACTGCTTTTGTTGAACGATTAATGTGTGTGTTTGTCATGATTGAACACAACCTTCCCTGTTACTATTTTTTCTCTACCTTCAGTGTATAGATTATCTGTTTAAATTCCATTCACACAATTGTATGAAGTTTCGCACTTTCTTTTGCACAATGTGCATGACACATTATCTTCCATGCAAATATGGTAAAATAATAATCAGAAGATGAATTTACGTTTTGGTATTGTAAAGGGGTGTCTGGCGATGATTTCTATGCAACAAGTATTACAGCTTCCGATTATGAACACGGCCCTTCCACTCACATCGAATGCCGATTCAAGCTCTATTACCGTTTACTGGGCCTCGGTTATAGAAACACCTGTGGAAGATTTCGTCCGGCCACGGGAATTAATTTTAAGCTCCGGGATCGGATGTCAAAACGAGAAGGATCTGCTTGAGTTTATTGAAGAGCTGATGGAAGCAGGAGCGAGCGGTTTGATTTTGTCTGTAGGCCACTACATCTCCTCCATTCCTGACAACGTGATCGACTTTTGCGAGTCAAAAGCGTTTCCGCTCGTGGAAATTCCGTGGGAGATCCGTTTTTCGGACATTACAGAAGCGATTTCCGAAGCCCTTCATAAAAGCTCTCTCCGCTCCATCGACGTTTCAAATAAAATCCGCACAGACCTTCTCGAAATCATACTTGAAGGCAAAGGCATGGAGGCAATTGCCTCTTACGTATACGAACAGCTGCATATACCAATGCTTGTAGTCGATAAGCGCGGACGCCTGAAGACGCAGACGGACCGTTCGTCGGGCCTCGCCGAATGGTGGAACCAGTATTTAAGCCAGGGAGGGAATCCACTTTTCCCCCCTTTCCAGCAGTCAGATCCCGAAAAAAGCCTGCCGGCCAACATGGAATGGATGGATACAGATACCGGCACCCTGCTGCGCCTAACTGTGCAGACGACCCAGGATATTCAGGGTTATATGATCTTCCAGTGGCCTACCCATAAAGAAAAGCACGATGTATTTGAAGAATACACCCTGCTTCTGCTTGAACATTCGGTCACCACTTCCGCTCTCTGCTTTTTGCATGACCAGACAGCGCTTGAAACCGAGATGCGCCTGAAGGATGATTTTGTCTGGAGCCTGGCAAAGGATAATTACGAATCCCGGGACCAGGCGCTTTCGCGCGGTAAATCATTAGGCTATAACCTTGAGCTCCCTTATATCTGCTTTGTAGCCAAACCTGAAAATGTCGAACGGGTGTTTCACGCAGAATCCCCGCCGCTTTCCTATGATCACTGGCTTGAACAGATTGGCTATATGTTTGAGGAAGAAGTTTCCCACGCGAGCCGTTATTTAAAAGCACGCGTGATGAGCACGTTCCAAAAATCCGAGCTGATTGTGTATCTGGAAATGCACCCAACCATGATGTATGACACGGTATATTATTTTGCAGAAACGGTGCAGTACCGCCTCGAACAAAAAATCCCCCACCTCATCATTTCCTGGGGGGTAAGCAAGACAGCTGCACCCTGGGAATTTGTTACAAGCTTTTCGGAGGCTTCCTCTGCTCTTGATGCCGGACGCAGGCAGCGGGGATTCGGCTACATTCATACGTATGAAGACACTCGTTTTGACCGGGCTCTGATGTCTCTGTCTAAAAATGAAGAAATCCGCCAGATCGCTGAAGCTACAGTTGCCCCCCTCCATCATTATTCCGTCGAACGGGGCATTGATTTAATGAAAACGGTCCGCACCTACAATGAATGCAAGGGCAATGTCAGTCAGACCTCCCGGGAATTAAATCTCCACCGCCAGTCCCTGCTATACCGTTTGAAAAAAATCGAATCCCTTACGAGCTGTGATTTGAATAATTCCGATGACCTGTTTTTAATTGAACTGTCTATTCGGCTCCATACAGCCGGAGCCCTGTTTGTTACCGATGAGCGCACTCCTCATGTATAAAAAGGATAAATACAAAAATAACTCTGCCCGCGGGCAGAGTTATAGTAGTTTTTGCCGTTCATAATCAGCTTTTACCGCATGGAGCGTTTTCAGCGATTTCTGGGAAAATTCGTCCTCTTTGCTTTCGAGCTCCCGCTCGTAAGCATCAAACGCCTGTCGAAGAGACTCTTTATACGTCATGTCCGGTACTGTTTCAAGCGGCTTCACCGCTTTTTTCTGCACCCAGATTTTTTCTTTTTCCGCTAGTGCCCGGCGTTCATGGAAAACCGGCACATTTGTCTTCTTCGGCTGGTGCAGGTCTCCCTGCCGCGGGTGTTCGAGCACCACTTGTACTTCCATCAGCCACTGTTCGGGATTTTCTTTTACAGGGATTCCAACGTAAACTCCTGATTTATAAGGAAATCGATATTGTTCCATCTTTTTTCCACCTTTCCTGTCAGCCTCCCGGCGTTATAGCGACAAACCATTCCCACAGCTTTTCTGCCCAGGGGACCAGATGCGTGTTTGTCCATTCATTGTATTCGTTCCATCCAAAAAGCACCTGGGCCATCTCCCCGGAAAATGAAACCATTACAAACAATAACGTCGTTGCTAGAATAAGGACGATAATGACTGCATAAATAATTACTGCTGTTAAAATCCCTTTTGCAACTTTTTTCAATGTGACTCCTACTCCAACAAAGTTTTAATCTATTGTATCAGATTATTAATAAAAATTCATTGCAGTACGTGAAATTTAATAATCTTTTCTTGAAAAAGCCCGGACCCTCCGGACTTTTTCATTCTACTGCAGGTTAGTCGTTCCCATCAGGAAACGGTCGCATTCGCGGGCCGCTTCACGTCCTTCATGGATAGCCCAAACTACAAGGCTTTGACCGCGGCGGTTGTCGCCTGCTGCAAATACTTTTTCATGATTTGTAACATAGCTTCCGTATTCAGCGTTCACTGTACTTCTTTCTGTACGTTCGATTTCCATCTGCTCAAGCAGCTCCTGCTCGGGTCCTGTAAAGCCAACGGCGAGCAGTACGAGATCGGCTTTCCATACACGCTCGGTTCCAGGCACTTCGTGACGGACTTTTTTGCCGTCTTCAAAGACCGTTTCCACTTCCACCGTATGAATTTCCTTTACCTGCCCTTTTTCGTTTCCGACAAATTTCTTTGTCATTACTTTATAGGCACGCGGGTCCTCGCCCTGCAGAGCAGCTGCTTCTTTATGCCCGTCTTCCTGCTTATAAACAAGTGGATACAGCGGCCACGGGTTGTCTTCCGGACGTTCATTATCTTTTTCTTTATTGATATCAAACTGGGTCAGAGAAGCGCAGTTGTGACGGAGTGAGGTCGTAATACAGTCCACCCCGGTGTCCCCGCCGCCGATGACGATCACATGCTTATCCTTTGCACTGATATATCTGCCGTCTTCAAGGTTCGAATCCAATAGGGATTTTGTATTGCCACGCAGAAAGTCCATCGCATAGTGAATTCCTTTCAAACCGCGTCCTTCTGCCGGAACATCGCGATGATTCTGCGCGCCTGTACAGAGAATAACTGAATCGTATTCTTCATCGAGCTGTTCGGAGGTAATATCTTTTCCTACATCGACACTCGTCCGGAACTCGATCCCCTCTTCTTCCATAATATCTGTTCTTCTTGTAATGGTTTCATTTTCAAGCTTTACTTCCGGAATTCCATAGGCAAGCAGTCCGCCGATGCGGTCGTCTTTTTCGAATACCGTCACCGTATGGCCGGCCCGGTTCAGCTGCTGGGCAGCTGCAAGTCCTGCCGGTCCGGAACCGATTACCGCTACTTTTTTGCCAGTTCTTGTTCTTGGCGGCTCGGCTGTAATCCAGCCTTCCTTAAATCCTTTTTCCACAATGTGGTATTCAATGGATTTGATGGTTACCGGGTCATCGTTGATGGCTACGGTGCACGAGCCTTCGCACGGAGCCGGGCACACTCTCCCGGTGAATTCCGGGAAATTGTTCGTTTTATGGAGACGTGTCAATGCTTCCTGCCATTTTCCGCGATAGACAAGATCATTCCATTCCGGAATCAAATTGTATACGGGACAGCCAATTTCATCGGAACCGACCATGGAAGTACCAGCCTGGCAGAACGGGATCGCACAGTCCATACAGCGGGCGCCCTGTTCCTGAAGCTTATCTTCCGGCATCATGATCTGGAACTCCTGCCAGTTTTTCACCCGTTCGAGCGGGTCCAATTTACTTGGAGCTTCTCTTTTATATTCCAGAAAACCTGTTGGTTTCCCCATTTCCCTCACTCCCACTTTAGAAATCGTTGTATGCTGTTCATTCAACGCCTTTATTCGAAAAGCCAGGAAGGCTGTGAAAGCCTTCCCGGACTGTTAATTTCCAGTGACTTTTTCTTTATCTTTGTCTTCTTCCGTCGTTGCTTCCTGAAAAGCTTCAAGCACAGCATCCGCTTCGCTCAAGCCGTTGTCTATTCTTTCCTGGATCGACTGCAGCATTGCCTGGTAGTCGTACGGAATAACCTTCACGAAATGTTTGCGCTCGGTCTCCCAGGCAGCCAGGATACGCTCTGCTGCTTCGCTGCCCGTCTGTTTTCCGTGCGCTTCAATCATCTGCTGGATCTCCTGCTCGTCTCTGGCAGATTCGATCACTTCAAGACCTACCATTTCGCTGTTGTATTTACTTTCAAGCGTATGGTCAGGGTCATACACGTACGCTACGCCGCCAGACATCCCTGCTGCAAAGTTTTTACCGGTAACACCGAGATTGACGACAACACCGCCGGTCATATATTCACAGCCATGGTCCCCGACGCCTTCGACTACGACTTTTGCCCCGCTGTTTCTGACACAGAAACGCTCACCGGCTACTCCGCGGATGTAAGCCTCCCCGGAAGTGGCTCCGTAAAAGGTCGTGTTTCCAATAATAATATTGTCTTCCGCATCAAATGTAGAAGTATCCGGCGGCGTGACAATCAATTTTCCGCCTGACAGTCCTTTGCCGATATAGTCGTTGGCATCGCCAATCAGGCTCATCGTCATGCCTTTAGGAATAAACGCCCCAAAGCTCTGGCCGGCCGAACCGTAGAAAGTAAATCTGATAGTGTCCTCAGGCAGACCTTCGGCACCGTACTTCTGCGTAATTTCGCTTCCGAGCATCGTCCCGGCCACACGGTTGGTATTTTGGATATCAAACTCTCCAAACACCGGTGTCTGTGATTCAAGGGCATCCTTTGCCGCATGCTTTAACAACGTTTCGTCAAGAGAGATATTCAACTCATGGTCCTGCTTAATATGGGCCACGTGCTTGGATTGATTTTTCGCTTTCGGACGGTGAAGCAGATTCGACAGATTCACCGTCTGTGCTTTTTTATTGTTTACCGAGTCTACCTGCTTCAGCACTTCGGTATGGCCAACCATATCATCAATGCTGCGGAAGCCGAGTTCTGCCATAATTTCACGAAGCTCTTCGGCCACAAAGGTCATGAAGTTTACGACGTTATCCGGTTTGCCCATGAACTTTTTACGCAGTTCAGGATTTTGTGTAGCCACACCTACTGGGCATGTATCGAGATGACACACACGCATAATGACACAGCCAAGTACCACGAGCGGTGCCGTGGAAAATGCATATTCTTCCGCACCGAGAAGAGCCGCCACCGCTACATCGCGGCCTGTCATCAGCTTGCCGTCTGTTTCCACAGAAATCCGGTTCCGCAAATTGTTCATGACAAGCGTCTGATGCGTCTCAGCGAGCCCAATTTCCCATGGCAGGCCGGCATGCTTAATGCTTGTACGGGCAGCGGCACCCGTGCCGCCATCGTAACCGCTGATGACTACATGGTCAGCCCGGCCTTTCGCGACGCCGGCGGCAATCGTACCGACACCGGTTCCTGAAACGAGCTTCACACTGACCCGGGCGTTCGGATTCGCATTTTTCAAATCATGGATCAGCTCTGCCAAATCTTCAATCGAATAGATATCATGGTGCGGCGGCGGCGAAATCAGGCCAACACCTGCCGTCGTACCCCGCACCTCCGCAATCCACGGATATACTTTTTTGCCGGGAAGCTGTCCGCCTTCGCCAGGCTTTGCCCCCTGGGCAATTTTAATTTGTATTTCGTCGGCGTTGACCAGGTAGTGACTTGTAACACCAAAACGTCCCGAAGCTACCTGCTTGATCGCACTCCGGCGCAGGTCACCGTTTTCATCCGGCGTAAACCGCTCTGGATTTTCCCCGCCTTCGCCCGTATTTGATTTACCGCCGATGCGGTTCATGGCGATGGCAAGTGCCTCATGAGCCTCCTCGGAGATAGAGCCGAATGACATTGCTCCAGTTTTGAAGCGTTTAAAGATATTTTCTGCCGGCTCCACTTCGTCGATGCTGATCGGCTCGCGGACTCCTTTATTAAATTCAAGCAGGCCGCGGAGCGTTGTCTGCTCCTGTTCCTGTTTATCAATAGCGTCTGAATACTTTTTAAACAGCGTGAAATCGTTAGTTTTCGCGGCGTGCTGCAGCATATGGATCGTATGTGGATTGTATTGATGAGGTTCACCGTACCGTCTCCACTGCAGGTCATCCCCAGGGTCAAGCGTCATATCCAGTCCTTCGCGGTCATTGTAGGCCCGGAAGTGGCGTTCAAGAACGTCTTCTGCAATAATTTCTGTGCTTACACCGCCGATTCTTGAGGACGTCCATGTAAAATAGCGGTTGATTACTTCGTCATTAATACCGACAGCCTCAAAAACCTGGGCGCCCCGGTAGCTCTGCACCGTGGAAATGCCTATTTTTGAGAGGACCTTCATGATACCCTTTGTAGCACCTTTAATATACGTGCTTACCGCTTCCACATACGAACCTTCCATCAATCCTTCTTTGATCATGTCGTCAACCGAATCAAAGACAAGGTACGGATTGATTACTTCTGCGCCGTAACCGAGCAGCACCGCGAGATGGTGTACTTCCCGCGGCTCGGCACTTTCAAGCACCAGACTGACATCTGTACGGCGGCCCGTACGGATGAGATGGTGATGCAGCCCGCCGACCGCAAGCAGCGCCGGGATCGGAGCGTAAGTCCCGTTCACGTCACGATCGCTTAAAATAAGAATAGTCGAGCCTTCCTCAATAACCTGGTCCGCCTGCTCAAATATACGTTCAAGAGCACGTTCCATTTCATTGGCTCCCTTTGCTGCTTCAAAGACGATGGAAAGCGTAGAAGCTGCAAATCCTTCCAGTTTATTGGAGCGGAGCTTGGCTAAATCTTCGTTGTTGACAATTGGCTTTTTTAAATACAGCTGCTGGGCGTGCGATGGCTTTGGATCGAGCAGGTTGCCCTGCTTTCCGATAGTCGTGCCGACAGCAGTAACTATTTCCTCGCGGATAGCGTCTATCGGCGGGTTTGTCACCTGTGCAAACAGCTGTTTGAAGTAGTTGTATAACAGCTGCGGCTTTTTGGAAAGCACTGCAAGCGGAGAGTCGTAGCCCATCGAGCTGACCGGATCTCCTGAACCTGTGGCAAGCGGCTTGACCACTTTTTCCAATTCCTCATATGTGTAGCCGAAAGCAAGCTGACGCTGCTCCAATTTTTCGAAATTAGTGTTGTAAACGTCCTGACTTTCCAGCATATCCTCTAAATCCGTCAGGTATTCGTCTGTCCATTCCTGGTATGGATGCTCGCCGGCAATTTTGTCCTTAATCTCTCCGTCAGGAACGATACGCCCTTCTTCAAGATCCACAAGCAGCATATGGCCGGGATGCAGACGCTCTTTATATAAGACGTCTTCGGGAGCGATATCAAGCACTCCCACCTCTGAAGACATAACAATCTGGTCGTCTTTAGTAACATAATAACGGGCCGGACGCAGGCCATTTCTGTCGAGACAGGCACCGATCTGGCTTCCGTCCGTGTATGCGATGGCTGTAGGCCCGTCCCACGGCTCCATTAAGCAGCTGTGGTACTGATAAAACGCACGTCTCTTTTCATTCATAAGCGGGTTGTTCTGCCACGGCTCAGGAATCATCATCATGGCAGCATGAGGCATTTTATGTCCGGACAGCGTCAAAAATTCAAACGCGTTATCAAACATCGATGAGTCACTGCCTTCAGCATCCACAACCGGATGAACCTTCTCCATGTCGCTGCCAAACAATTCTGATTCAAACTTCGGCTCCCTGGCATGCATCCAGTTAACATTCCCTTTAATCGTGTTGATCTCCCCGTTATGGATGAGATAACGGTTCGGGTGCGCCCGCTCCCAGCTTGGGAATGTATTCGTGGAGAAACGGGAATGCACAAGCGCGAGCGCCGTTTCAAACTGCCGGTCATTTAAATCTTTATAAAACTGGTTCAGCTGCTCTGTCGTAAGCATCCCTTTATACACAATGGTCCGTGAGGACAGACTTGCAAAATAGAAGCTGTCCTGGTCATGAAGCTTAACCCCGTGCTCATGCTCAGACCGTTTTCTGACAATATACAATTTTCGCTCAAAATCTTCTCTCGTTTTTACATTTTCCGGGCGCTTAATAAACAGCTGGCGGATGGCAGGCATAGCCGAGAGTGCCGCGTTTCCGAGCATCGAATCGTCAGAAGGCACTTCGCGCCAGCCGAGCAGCGGCAGCCCCTCTTCTTCAACCATTTTTTCAATGGCCTGTTCGCACTGGGCACGCCTGGTGTTATCTACAGGCAGAAACAGCATCCCAACCCCGTAATCGCCTTCCTCCGGCAGCGAAAAACCGAGCTCATTTTCTTTATTTTTAAAGAAACGGTGCGGAATCTGCAGAAGCATTCCCGCGCCGTCCCCGGTATTTACTTCATCTCCCTGACCGCCGCGGTGGTCCAGGTTTCTTAAAATTTGCAATCCTTTTTCAACAATGTCGTGTGATTTTTTCCCTTTAATATCCGCAAGAAAGCCGATCCCACAGTTATCCTTCTCAAACTGGGAGTCATACAAGCCTTCTTTATAATTTTTTCTAGGCAATAACATATACCCCTCTCCACCTCTCTCCATGGTGTCCAAATTTAAATTGGTTTGCATATTATATCATTTTTCTAAACATTCGACAAATTAAGATTTGAGTTTCACTAGTCATGTAAACGCTTATAAGCAGGACTGCACGATTTTATTCTTTTAGCGCTTCTTTATATTCATACGATTTAAAGAATAAATATTCACCTTTATACATGCCATTCATAATGGCCTGTACCGGTCCGGGCGTCTGTCATCCGCTCGAGCATTGTAATTTTTCCGTCTTTTCGCACAATAAACATGGTCTGACATCTCGTTTTGTATTCCGGGAGATCAATAAACATCGATGAAAGCTGTTTCTCAAGCTGTTTGTCTATCCCTGTATCAGGAAGGTCCTGGTCGTCGGCCGGCTCTGCATTTTGCATTGCTTTAAAAAAAGGGTCAGGGTCGAGCGTATTCCCTGAAGAAGCAAGCAGCATTTCCACATGCTTTTTTGCTTTTTCGACCTTCGGCCAGGGTGTGTTCAGAGAGGCATTGCTGAGCGCGTGCACACCGGGTGAAAGGCGCTCTGCATGCGGCCCTTCTTTGTGATTATGTAAATAAAACAATTCCTTATCTGAGCCCGCGATCATATTGAAGCCTCTGTACTCGTTGCGGTCTTTTTTCACTGCTTCAAGCGCCTGCCCCGATTCGTTCCGCAAAAATCGCAGCGGCAGATGCCCGCGTGATTTTTCCCCGTTTTCCATGCCCGGCCTGCGGATATTTGTCACAGCTGCGAACCGTCCGGAAAGACTGCCTCCCATCCATGTGCCGCCCTGCTGCAAATCTTTTCCCGCCACGATGCCTTCGCCTTCCCATTTATGAAGGCGCTCAGTCGGCCGTTCTAAAAATTCATCCCGGTTGGAAACCACGACAAGTGGGAACCATGGATGCATCTGATACGCAAAAGCAATTAAACACATGCCATTCGTTCCTTTCTTCTTCCTGCGGATGGTTGCCGCACGCTGGATCTGATTCGTCGTTTATCCGCTTTCGTTTTATAAATGGAGCAAATGCTTTTTCTATTGAATAGTATTTGCTGTACCTGGCAATTCTACCTGAAAAAAGCCTTCTGGCTTCTGGCGCCTGTATTATATACTGCTTCTATAATATGTTACAAAAAATTTTCAAAA
This sequence comes from Marinococcus sp. LNHM4E3-1, assembly GCF_056034405.1. Taxonomy (NCBI): domain Bacteria; kingdom Bacillati; phylum Bacillota; class Bacilli; order Caryophanales; family Bacillaceae; genus Marinococcus; species Marinococcus sp. LNHM4E3-1. Next base: position 22,224 of record NZ_JBQLID010000007.1, read on the forward strand.
TTGCAAAGTAAAATGATTTATTCTGTTCACCCGGGGATTTCTTTTCTAATGGACATTTTTTTACTATTGCCCGCTCTAATGCTAAACTGTAAGTATTATACTTCCTTTTTATAAACTATTGTTAATGATCATACGATATATAAGTAAAGGCCCCGCCGAATTAACCATGAGGAGGAATCCGTATGACTGACGAACCCAATACAAATCAAGAAGATTTAACTCCCTCCAATAACGAAGGGAAAAGCAAGGAAGAAGCTGAAAAATTCATAGAACGTTTTAAAAATGAAAAAGATACAGACCAGCTCGTAAGTACTCTCGGCGGCCTCGGGGAAGCGGAGCAGCGTAAAGCCGGCGACTCCCTTGAAGCATTAAAGCGTCCCGTCCGGGAAATGATGGATCAAAAGGACAATGAGCTTCCCGATAAGCTTCATGAATTAAAAACGGTGGTCGGCGAACTTGAACCGGAATATTTAAAAGAAGGCCGCCTGCAGAAAACAATGAATAAAATTTTACGCCGCGATCCGGTCGAACAGTATGCGAAAAAATACGAAACAGTGGAATCCCAGGTGGACAATATTATTCACGGTCTCCTTGCCGGCCGGGACAAGCTGCAGGAAGACAACGTCATGCTTGAAGAATTACGGGAAACTGCCATTAAGCGCATTGAGGAACTTGAAATGCAGATTGAAACCGGGAAACAGCTGAACGCCATGCTCGAGGAAGAAATGCTTGAAGAACAGTGGCGCGATAACCCGGCCGCTATTCAAAAAGGGCAGCAAAAAGTAATATCCCGGGTGAAAAATATGACCCAGGCGGTTATGGTGCTGCAGCAGTCGATTGCTTCGATCGACCTGATTGTCGATAACAATGGAAAGCTTGAAGAAGCGATTTTTAACGCCATTACCATGACGAAAAATATCGTTACCGTCACCGCTTCCATCCAGCTTGCTCTTGGCAACCAGCGGAAAGTAATCAATGCGGTGCAGAGCGTTAACGAATCTACCGAAAGTATGCTCACCAACAATGCACGCATGCTTAAGGAAAACACGGCCGATACCCTGAAGACACTCGAAGAGCCGGCGATCGCCCTTGAAACGTTCCAGCAGGCTTATCAGGACGTGTACGAAGCCATCCAGATGACGGAGCAGTCCAATGAACGTATTGTCGCCTCCAGTAAACAGTTCATTTCTGAAATGGACGAATTAAACAACCAGATGAAGCACAAATTGTTAAACTGATAGATATCAACGTATAGGACGGTGAATCACTTGGCTAACAGATGGTTCGAACATCCCTGGGTTGAACGCTTCCTGCCGGACCATATGCGCCCGGTGGATGATCATATCTTCTCCGATAGCCACGGGCTGTTTATCGTGGAGGAAATGGAGGCAGCGATCGACCGGGTGATTGCCCGGGCGGACGAACTCCGTCAGTCCAAACGCCTGAAACGTGAAAACGAACTTTTTTTGTTCCGTATGAAGCTGACCGCCAGACGCATCCGCATCACAAGCTTCGAAAAAGAGCGTTCCCAGGCAGCTATTCAAAAGACGGTGACCATTGACTATGTGCGGAGTACTGACGGTCACACCCCGGCTTTTTTACGGGAAGCGCTGGTCCATTACATGAAAAACGGCAAAATGCATGCCCGTAACATTGAAAAGTCGTCCTACTTTCAGCATATTTTCCGCAAGCTTGAAGTGCTCGATTACACCCTGCAGGGCCGGGCCCCCCGGGACATTCAGCTGCACACAGCCGAACCGGCCCACGCGGAGGAAGTGCCGGAAGACGAGCCAGTAAAATGGCATAAAGCACTCGACCGGTTTCATCAGCACTACGTAAAGCAAAACAGCAGCCTCCCGGCAGATATCCAACAGGAGCTGCAGCAGATTGACAGGGAGCTTGAGGAACTGCGTTCTTCGCCTTCCCTGCAGTTTGATGTGGAGGATGAATATCTGGTCGAACGAATGCTTGGCCGTGAAATACCGGATCTAATCGAAACGTACAGGCTGCTTGAACCAAAGCACAGGGACGAGCAGCACGGTGCTCTGCTGCAGGCGCTTGAAGCAATGCGCGGGCGCCTCAGCTCGCTGCGCATGGAACAAAATGATGTGCACGCCCGGAAAATGCGCCAGCTGCTGAAGGTAAACGAAAAAAGATACCGTCAGGAAAAGAAATTTTAAAGGAATAAAGTGAGGTCCATTATGAAACGACAAGAAGCATTCGAGCATCAAGGCCGCCCCGTGGTTGTCGATTACGGCAGAACCGGGGCCTATTACGGTATTTTAGAGCAGACGTCCGCCGCTCCCCGGAAAATTTGGGAAGGACGTGTCCGGATTCAGCAGGCCCACCGTCTCCCGGATGTAGACAAAAAAGAAGCGGTGCATGAATTTAACCTTAAAACCATTACTGTACCGGGAACGAAAATTCAGGCTGCTGACGACCGCACTCCAGCTTCCTATGAGCACTCTGTCGTTCAGCTGCTTGAAAAAGAGATTTCTTCCCCTCTCGTACCCTACAGCGATAAAAAAGAATGGAAGCGCCTGCTGCATTCTCTTTCCGTTACGTTTACACCAGAACCAAAAGAGCCACAGGAAGAGTCTTATATTTATTATGAAATTCACCGCTCGCGTGGAAACGTATTCCTGCGGGAGGCACCGGATGGCCAGGCCCTTGACATCGAGGACTGCCCATTTGAACTCGAAATTTCTCCGGCTGGCCTCCCCTGGCGCCGGGCGGTCCATTACTACGATATGTATTTCCGTAACGATCATGGTCAGATATTTGAGCTGCAGGAGCATGATCATGTCCGCATTCACAGTGATCAATTCCGGCCGTTTGCCATCTTTTTAAATGAGCTTGAAGACCCTTCCCGCTACAGTCTGGTTAAAAATATTCATTCCAACGGGTTCAGCAAGGACGATCTGATTGAATGCCATAACCATCTGCTGTATCAATTAATGCAGGAGCCCGAAGAAACTTCTTTTACCGGAGTGAATTTTCTCTATTTCCGAAAACAGCAGTCCGTACTTATTGTGCAGCACCATTATGAAAGGAACCTGCACGCAGAGGACGAGGACTATGTATTCGATCGTTTTGAAATTACGACCGACAAGGGCGTCCGCAACCTGTTTATTTATACAAATTCGTTTGCCCGGGGACAGTAACCGCATGGTATACAAAAAGGCTTTTGAACCTCGGTTCAAAAGCCTTTTTTTTGTGATTTGGCATCATGATCCCATGTTTTCTGATACCAGGAAAAATAAGCAGCTTCGTCCTCTTCATCCACGTCCCTTAAGTAAACCGTCCGCCCGGTAACGCTGCTGATAACCGAAGCCGAGATCGTATACAGTCTTCGTCTCCGCTGGAAAAAGGACTGCGTGTTTTCCAAATACTGAATCCGTCGTTTAGGTACAAAATTATAAATGGCACTCCAGGCTCTTTCCCGGACAACCAGCTGCTTATCTTCCACTTTCATGCCGGAGCCTTTGTAGCATATCCAGCCCCACCAGGTGAAAAACAGCGGCACTGCTGCGGCTGCCCAGCCATACGGCACCCAGATGGCCGCCGGGATAAACAACAGCCACCAAAATACCGACGCCCGGAACATATATCTTCTTGCCGCCCGTTTTGGCAGTTTGTTTACCTTTTCCGGAATCAATGCCGTATCATCAATCTGCTCCATAAAGGTATGTAGCTGCTTCTGGTGGATCAGCGGCAGCAGCATGATCGAATTCTGTCCCCGTTCGGTGCTTCCGCCGGCGCTGTCTATATAAACCGCCCACATGCCGAGCGCCTGCCTGACCGGGTTACTGATAAAACGAATACACGTTATGCGGTGCATTTGAAGTGTAATCTGCTTTCGTTCGAGAAGTCCCCAGGTAATCTCAAGATCATTTCCGGTGCGGTTCACTTCGAAATTTCCATGCTGCACAAGCGTCCATGCCGACGAAACGAGCCAGCTGAGCAGTGCTGTCACTAACAGGCCCCCGATAATAAACCAGTAGCTGAGCTCGATCAACACGCCAATCGACTGCTCGACCCACGCATCGGGAAGAAAGTTCCCCACCTGGGAATACAGCCCGGCAAGAGCCGCAAAAATAATACCCGCCCGGCCGGAGGTGAGTCCCGCCGTGAAAATGGTACGCATCGGTACTTTCCAGGAAAACGAAGGTTCTGCCGGCTCCGCGGCTATGCTGTTCCCCGAAAAATCTTCTGATTCTTCCTCAGCTGCATGAGAGGATTTTTGAATCAGAGCCGTCTGAATAATGTCTGCCTCTTCCCGGCGGATCGCCTGAATCGAAGCTTCCGCCTCTGCGCCTCCGCCTGCTGTTTCAATATTAAGACGCACAAGACCGAACATCCGCTGAATGATGCCGGCGGTGATATCTACCGATTGAACGCGCTGGCTGCGGATGAATCGTTCTTTTTTCACAAAAATACCGTAATGGATCTGAAGCTCCCGTTCAATCAAACGGTAGCGGAAAAAGATCCATTTCATGATGCTGCTGATGACAATGAACAGCACTAAAAGCAAAAAGATCCAGTTGACTGGAAGCGGTCCGGAAGCCGTACCTCCAGCAAAGAACGTAATAATAAGCGGAAAAAGAAAATCCTTCAGCTGCCGGAAAAAGACGGTGACAATGGCCGCCGGGTGCATCCGTCTCCATTCATTCATCGTCATCATCCGTTCCCGCCAAAAAGGCGATCCGGTTGCGCAGCTCCGGCGCCGTCTCTTCTTTAAGCGCTGGAATCTCATGCATGCCGGCTGCGGTGGAAATAGTCACGGTGGAAAGCGCATACCGCTTGTATATCGGCCCCTGGGCTGTATCCACATGCTGGATACGCACCATTGGGATCAATACGTGTTTAGAGATAATCACACCGTACTGAAGCTCCACCTCTGTTTCATACACCTCGTAGCGCCAGCGCTGCCATTGCCATTTCGGCAGCACCCATGCGTACCAGGCAGAAAAAAAAACCAAAAATGCCAGAATCGCGCCAAGGGCCCACCGGACCCATTCGGACCACCCGAACCAGAAGGCAAGCACAAGTAAAGCAAAAGGGATGAAAGAAACAACGGCCATTTCAATCATCCCCTTGAAGCGCCAGACCGTCAGCGCATCTTCTGATATGCGCTGCGACGGTGCCGGTCTTGTTACATTTTCTTCCTCATGGATGCCGTCATTCATTCCTCATCCTCCACGTAAATAATCGTGACTCCTTCATCCTGCAGCACTTTCAGCACTGCATCGTTCAGTTTTTCATCGCGAAGAAGGCCGAGAGAAGCGGCCAGTTCAAGCTCTTTTAAATCACCGTTTTCTGCGTCTTCAATCAGCTCGAGCACTTCCTCCATGTTTCGTTCTTCAAGCTGCTGTCGTACTTCTGCTTTCGTCATCGTTCAGGCTCCTTCCCTTTTCATTTACGACCTGGGCTTTCGCTCCTGCTCCATTTTCTCACTCATCTGCTTCCAGATGGAGCCTTTTGCTTCTTTCCCGCCTTCAATTCGTTTCAGCGCGAGCTTAATCTGCAGATCCACTTCAAACTCCGGGTCCCCGTTGGCTTCCTTTAACGCTTCGACAGCCGAAGTGTCACCGACTTCATATAAAAACATTGCCGCACGCCAGCGCACCAGCTTGTTTTTGTCCTTCAGCGCTTCAATCATGTCCGGGATACCCGCAGGATCTCCCAGATCAGAATACGTATCTGCCGCTGTTCTTCGAACGGTGACAGATGGGTCCTGCATCGCCTTCTGCAGATCCGGCAGCACCTGGGGATCTTCAAGCATCCCTAAATACACGACCGCCAGCCGGCGGATGGCCGGTTTTTCATCTGCAAGCCCTTTTTGTATAACCGGGAGGTCTTCCATGGAAGGATCCATCTGGTCAAAGGCTGCATAGCGCTGTTTCCAGTCCGGCTCCTCCATCATATCCATCGTTACTTTTTTAAACTTTGGCTCAGTGTTTTCTGCTTCCGGAGTATTCGCAATCCGTACCAGCCGTTTCAGCCGCTCCTCCGGGTAGGCCGCAGCAATTTCCTCTGCCATATCGCTGCCGATCTGTTCCAGGTCCTGGCCGTAACGGACCCCGTAATCCTCCCATTTGCGCTGCATCACAATGTTGTCATCTTCAAGCTGGGCTTCAAAAGCAGCGGTCTGAAAACGTTCCGGCAGGCCCTGGCGTTTTTCTTCCTCGCCGGAAAGCAGCTTTATCTGCATCGGGATGTTTTTAAACATCTGGACCTGCGCCTGCACTTCCCCGAATGCTTCCTGGGGCTCCTCCGGCTCTTCATCCGGCTGCTCCACCTTTTCGCCGAACGCCTGGCGCACCTGGGGCAGCAGCTGCTCCCAGTCGGCTTTAGGGTGGCGCTCGAGGGCCATGAAGTCGGCAACGTGGTAGACACCTTTTATGCCTTCGATCTCCAGCAGCTGCTGGATCGGAGCCGGTGCTTCTTCTTTATTTTCCGGTTTATAATTGCTGCTCGTTCCGGCGGGCAGCGATTCGTTAACATTCAGCTTCATCGTATGAGGACTCGGTGTTGGCTCAATGGATGTAATATGCATGATTAATCTCTCTCCTTTAAAATAACGTCCCAATTTGCACGTCTGATTATAGCACAGGAGAAGCCTCTCCTGCCAACCGGCTGTGCATTTGCATTCCAAACCAGTCCGCTGTTCTGATACACTGTAATAAAGACTGTTTTCAAAAGTTATGAGGAGGTTATTACGTTGCAAATTGCACTTCTTTCAGATGTACACGGTAACGCCCGTGCATTAAAAGCTGTTTTAAACGACCTGCACGCCTTATCGGTAGACCATATGTATATGCTCGGAGACCTTGCTTTCCGCGGCCCGGAACCAAAAAATTCGATTGAAACCGTTCAATCCCTTCCTGCAAAAGTATTGAAGGGAAATGCAGACGAATGGATTGTCCGCGGCGTCCGGGAAGGAGAAGTCCCCGAGGCCAAACGCTCGATCATGAACCAGGAACGGGACTGGGCGCTCGAGCGGCTCTCTGCGAATGACGTTAAATACTTAGAAGAGCTTCCGGAATCATTTCTCGATGAATACGACGGCTTCCGTTTGTTCGCCTTTCACGCGGTACCCGGGAGCCTGTTCCCCCCAGTTCCGGTCGATAGTGAGGCTTCCGTTTTCGAGGAATCATTTTTCCAGAAGCAGGAAGCAGATATTTACGTGTACGGGCACGTGCACACTCCCTCTATTCGAAAGATTGGGGCTAAATGGGTAATCAATACAGGAAGTATCGGGCTTCCGTTCGACGGAGACCCGACACCGTCATATGTTCTTCTGACCATCGAAGACGGGGAAATAATTCCGGAAATCCGCCGGGTCCCTTATGATACGGATGAAGTTTTAGCACAATTTGACGCTAACGATTATCCGAACAGTGACCAGGTAAAACGCATTATTTCGTCTGGACGTCCGCCAAAATAACGTTTGTCCAATATATACAAAAAACCCGCCGTCCTCGGCGGGCCTTTTTATATGCTGTTAACCTTCTGCAGGCTCTGCATAATATCAATAAACGATGCTTTATCTCCGTATTGCGCTACAATCTCGCCCTGTTCATCAATAATAAACGTACTCGGTACGCCTTCGCATTTATAGCGTCTGTACGTATCCACACCTTCGTCCTGAAGCACCGGGAAACGATAATTGTTGTTTTCCACATACGTTTTAGGATCCTCTTCCCGCCGTTCGCGGCCGGTCACATTAATCGTAACAAACTGCAGCGGACTGTCTTCATTCATCTGTTCATAAAACCGGTTCTTCTGCACCAGGTCCGCAGAAGAATCAGGGCACCAGGACGCCCAGAACGTCAACAGCACCGGTTTTCCTTTCAGCTGTTCAAGCGACCATTCAACGCCGCTCGACATTTCTTTGAGTTGAAACTGAGGGGCCTGCATAGGTATCCTCCTTTTTTTCTGTTAAATCTTGTTTCAAATACGGGTGGAGCTGCTCAAGCAAATACGATCCCGACTGCATTTTATACATCCGCTCTTTTTCCTCCCCGGTGTCAAATACAATTAAACACGGGACACTCTGAATTTCGAGCTGCCGGGCCTGTACAGGGGCAGTATTGATATCCATTTCCAGAAAAGAAGCGCCGGCATACAATTTTTCTATTGGGGCAAGCATACGTTTTGCCAGCTGGCATGTACCACACGTCGGCGAAGTAAACAAAACTACCCGACGCCCTTCCTCCGCTTCGAGCATCTGCTCAAGCTGTTTGTTCGTTATTCGTTCCAATTTTGTTTCACCCGCTTTGTATCAGGACCGCAAACGGCTGCATCCTTTTAGACACAGCCGGCTGTTTTGGTCTCTTGTTTTTACTGCGTACGAAAAGCTTCGACAAGCGCCTGATTATACGCTGGAATATCCGGCGGACGCTGACTTGAAACGATATGGCCGTCTACGACGACCGGCTCGTCCGACCATACTGCCCCGGCGTTGGTCATATCGTCTTTAATACCAGGAGTGCTCGTTACGTGAACTCCCTGCAGGATGCCTGCGGAGGAAAGCACCCAGCCGGCATGGCAGATTTCACCGATGATTTTTTTATGCTCGTCCATATGCCGGACGATGGAGAGCACTTCGCTGTAGCGGCGGAGTTTATCCGGTGCCCATCCTCCAGGAACCAGGACTCCGTCATAGTCTGCCGGGTCGATATCGGCAAGTGCTGCCTCTGAGATGGCCGGCACCCCGTGTTTTCCTGTATACGATTTGCCATTTTCCTTGCCGGTAAGCAGCACTTCAGCGCCTTCTTCGCGCAGACGCATAACCGGCACCCACAACTCTAAATCTTCAAAATCGTCTTCGACAAATGCAATAATTCTTTTTCCCTGCAGTGACATTATGATTCCTCCTTTATCTTGCTTTCAGCAGCTATTCAGCAGGTTTTAATGTAACCCGCCGGCTGTCCGGCTTTACATTCCACAGATCCTTCGGTGCCTTAAGCGGCTGCTTTACACAGCGCCGCTCCACTTCGACGGCAAAGGCTTCCGTGAAAGGGAATGGCTGTAGAGCTATCGTCTCTTCGTCTTCCCAGCGGGCATGAATCGTTTCATGATCAAGGGAGGCAAAGGTCTGACGGAAGCCGTCCCGGAACCAGGGGACCTCCTCCTCTTTGGACGCCCCCGGCGTATTCATGCAAATATAAAGAGACAGGTCATCAAAAAACTGAAGCAGATGAAAATGTTCAGCTGCCATCAGGAAATTCCACTGGTAGCCGACAATCAGGCGCTGCTGACGGGCAATCTCCTCCTGCATAAAGGCAATTTCCTCCGGCACCTCGGAGTCTTTAAAAAACGAGCCGTAGTGGCTGCTGATCAAATACGCCTGGTACGGGTCCTCTTCTTCAAGAGCATTGATGGTGTTCCGGTAGGCGCCGAGCTTCGGCGGGACCGGATAATTGACAAAGGATACCGGCCACCCGTTTTCATCAAGTACCGGTTCTTCGTCAAGCGTTTTCCAGGCATCGTCATGGCGGGCTGTAGCCTGAAGCGCCGAAGACCAGGACGCCTGTTCTTTAAACGTTGTATGGTGCCAGTACTTCATGCAGTCTCCGGAAAGAGCCGCATGCTCCTGCTGCATCATAACCTCCACCCAGCCGTTCCGATTCTCGCTGATCATAGTATCCGCTCCCTTTCTGCCCATGTGTACCGTCTTAATTAGATAAGGAAATTAAACAGCGTTTCTTCTTTGTTGATTTCAGTATATTTGATGCCGCGGTCTCTCATTCTCGTAAGCAGCTTATCGTAGTCCGATGGATAGGTCACTTCAATGCCGACAAGCGCCGGGCCGTTGGATTTATTGTTTTTCTTGTTGTATTCAAAGCGGGTAATGTCATCGTCCGGGCCGAGCACATCATGTAAAAATTCCCGGAGAGCGCCGGCACGCTGCGGAAAGTTCACAATAAAATAATGCTGCAGTCCTTCATAAATCAATGATTTTTCCCTCATTTCTTCCATGCGGCCGATATCATTATTCCCTCCGCTCACGATGCAGACGACCGTTTTTCCTTTAATTTCTTCTTTGTGAAAATCAAGAGCTGCAATTGATAAGGCTCCGGCCGGTTCAGCTACGACGGCATTTTCATTGTACAGCTCCAGAATCGTCGTACATATCTTGCCCTCAGGCACGAGCGTAATGCTGTTAAGCAGATCCTTGCAGACGTCATACGTCAGTTCCCCGACCCGCTTCACAGCAGCTCCGTCAACGAACTTGTCGATGTAGTCGAGCGAGACAACGCCCTGATTTTCAATGGATGCTTTCATGCTGGGAGCTCCGGCCGGCTCGCAGCCAATGATCTTCGTTGAAGGAGAAATGGAGTTCACGTATGTGCCAACGCCGGATACGAGGCCGCCTCCGCCGACGCAGGAAAATAAATAATCGATCGGCTCTTCAATATCGTTCATAATTTCCATCCCGACCGTTCCCTGACCAGCGATCACTTTTTCGTTATTAAACGGATGCACAAATTCCATCTCATGCGCTTCGCCGTAAGCGTTTGCTTCGTAATAGGCATCGTCAAACGTGTCGCCTGTAAGTACTACTTCCACGTAGTCCTTCCCAAATAACTTCACCTGCGAAATTTTCTGGCGCGGAGTCGTGTTCGGCATAAAAATATGGCCTTTCACTTTCAGCTCCTGGCAGGAATAGGCCACGCCCTGAGCGTGATTTCCTGCGCTTGCACATACGACGCCGTTTTCAAGCTTTTCCTTCGGAATACTGCTCATCATATAATACGCCCCGCGGATTTTAAATGAGCGCACCACCTGGAGGTCCTCCCGCTTTAAATAAATATTGGCCCCGTAACGTTCAGAAAGCACCTGGTTTTTCTGCAATGGGGTATGCGTGACCACGTCTTTCAGTGTTTGATTTGCTATGATAATGTCTTCAATGTGTATATTCCCCATACAAGCAACGTTCCTTTCTACTTAGCGTGCGTCCACTTCAAGCGTGAATGCCCGGTTAACATGATTAGTGTAAATGCTCGAAAGCGGCGGAGAACCTCTCCGCCGCTTTTTGATCCCGTTCAAACCCTTACTATTATAACATGAATATGCATACTGAAAAGCCGTGCGTTTTCCTCTTTTGTGCGAAGGGTACATAAATGATAATCCCGGCAGTTCTTTACCCGCCCTATTCTTTGGTATAATGTTAGCAGTACACTTTTTCACAAAATACAAAGGGGGATTTTTTCATGAACGACATGCTGAAAAAAGGATTTTTTCTAGGACTCGGAGCGGCTTCATACGGACGGGAAAAAGTTCAAACATATCTCGATGACCTCGTCACCAAGGGGAAAATAACCCCCCGGGAAGCAGACGAATGGAAAGAGGAAATGATTCAACGGGGATCGGCTCAAAGCGACTCCTGGAACAGCCAGGCGAAAAACTCCTTCGAAAACCGGGCGGAAAGCATGGGTATCGCCACTAAACGTGATATTGACCGTCTCGAGCAAAAGCTCGATGCCATTGAAAAGGCGATGAACAGACCAGACGACGAATAACCGCCAATTCTAATTAAAGGAAGGAACGCTTCATGGCTATAACAAAAAGTATCCGGCACGCAAATCGATACAGAAAGATTGCTACTACGCTTGCGAAACACGGCTTCGGATATATTTTGCAGGAAGTGGGACTTTTTCACATTCTTTCTCTTCCTAAGCGGATTATGTCGGATCCCAATGACTGGAACACGCAGTCTATCGGGGTCCGTCTTCGGCTTGTCGTAGAGGAGCTCGGTCCTGCGTTCATCAAACTCGGGCAGCTTGTAAGCACCCGGAAGGATATTTTCCCCCCGTCCGTCGTTGATGAACTTGCAAAACTGCAGGATCACGTACCTCCATTTCCATATGAGACGGCCAAGTCGGTGATCGAGCACGATCTGCATGAACCTCTCGGCAATATTTATTCCTATTTTGACGAAACCCCCATAGCCGCAGCTTCCATCGGCCAGGTACATAAAGCAGTCCTCCGTGACGGCCGGGAGGTGGTCGTGAAAATCAGCCGGCCGCACATCAAAGAGATTATCGAACAGGATATCGATATTCTGCGGGATCTGGCACGACTCCTCACCCAGCGGTTTCAATGGGCCCAATTCTATCAGCTTCAGGATATTGTCGAAGAATACGTATCTGCAATACGGGATGAATTTGACTACTTTACCGAAGCCCGCAATGTGGAAAAAATGGCCCGGACCCTTCAGCATTTTGAATCTGTACAGGTCCCCGAAGTATACGAAGCCTGGTCCTCCCGGAGGGTCTTGACTATCGAATACATCGATGGCTATAAGCTTTCCGAGCTTAATTACTCCACCGTCGAATTTGATAAAAAGAAGCTCGCTCATCATCTGGTGGATTCCTTTCTGCACCAGGTGCTGCGCACCGGTTTTTTTCACAGCGACCCCCACCCCGGGAACCTGCTTTTTAAAGAAGGAAACATTGTCGCCTATATCGATTTCGGCCAGGTCGGCCGTTTAAGTAAAAGCATGCGCAGGCAGTTCATTAACTATGTTATTGCCATGACGAGGCGGAATACCCGGGACGTAGCGGCAGCAATTTATGAAATGGCCGACTTTCCGGAAGATATGGAAACGGAAATTTTTGAAGAAGATGTGGAATACCTTTTATCCAAATATTATGAAACGCCATTTAAGGAAATAGAAATTGGTGCAGCTATCAATGATGTATTTTCCACCTCGCACCGCTATGGCATCAGCATCCATAAAGAATTTACGATGCTTGCGAAAGCTATTATTACCATTGAATCCATTGCCACCGAGCTTGATCCGGACTTAAGCATCGTCGAAATTGCCGAACCGTACGGCCGGATGCTCGTTAAAGAACGGCTGAACCCGCGGGACCGGATCGAGGATGTTTTCCGAGAGGGCAAAGAGCAGTTTGGCTATATCCGCGAGCTGCCAAAAGAGATTCGCTCCGCACTGAAAAAAATCAATGATGATGAACTCGGTGTCGATATACGCATGCCCCGCATTAATATTTTAATGAACAAGCTTGACCGTATCGGCAACCGTCTGAGCTTCAGCGTTATACTGCTCGCTTTCAGTATCGTGATGGTGGGCCTTATCGTCGGATCCACGTTTGGAGATAACAATTCGATTCTCGTTCAGCTCCCCGTCATCGAGATCAGCTTTATCGTGTCGTTCTTTCTCTTCATCTGGCTGCTGTATGCAATTTTCCGCTCAGGCCGATTTTGACCTCCGATACAAAGCAAAGCTGCCGGCTTCTGCCGGCAGCTTTTTTGTGTTCCTTTATAACTTGTTCGGCTCTTTTTCGATCGGAAGGTCCGGATAGGAAATCCAGTCGCTCCAGCTCCCGTTATAAAGACGCACCTGCTCGAGTCCGGCTTCTCTCATGCCGAGCACATTGACACAGGCCGTAATACCGGAGCCGCAGTAAGAAATAATTTCATCAAATCCCTCGAGCCCCTGAAAATGGTCACGCAGCTCACTCTGCGACTTCCATGTGCCGTCTTCGCGAAGCACATCCTTCCAGAAATAATGATAAGCACCTGGAATGTGGCCGGAAACGGCGTCCACTTCTTCGTTTTCCCCGGCGTAGCGCTCATAGCTTCTCGCATCCACCAGCGCTACATGTTCATTCCGCAGCTGCTGCTTTACTTCTTCAAGGTGAACCAGCTGATTCGGCTCACGGTCGATTTTCATCTGCTTCATGAGCGGCGTCGGGATTTCCTCTGTTGTCGGAAATCCTTCCTCCATCCAGTGGGAATAAGAACGATCGAGGACATATGTATTCGTGTGGCCCGCATACTGCATCAGCCACCAAAACCTGGCTGCCCCCATGCCTCCCTGATCATCATAAGCTACAACGGTCGTCTGCATGTCTATGCCCCGTTCCGAGAGAACCTGAGCGAAAAAGTCCATATCCGGCAGCGGGTGACGTCCCCCGTGGGTCCCTGCCTGGGCGGACAAATGCTTTTCCACATCAATAAAGACAGCACCCGGAATATGATGTTTAACGTATGCTTCATGACCCGCTGCTGCATCTTTCAGTTCAAACCGGCAGTCCACCACCCGGACATGTTCATCGCGGCGGTTTTCATCCAGCCATTCAGAAGAAATTAGAAAGCCCAACTTACTCTCCCCTTTCTAGGATTCCTGTGTTAACTGTGTTTGAATGCTGTTTAGAATAAACTCTACGGCCTGCAGCGTTTCCTTGAACTGTTTTTCTTTCGTTGTCCGCTGGTAAGCCTGGAGAGAGGCATTCATGATATTATCATATGTGTCTTCCATCTGGGATTCATGCAGGTACGGGTAGCTTGTCGTCTGCACCCAGGCAGAAGCTTCCTCTTTCCATATATCTGCTTCCCCTTTTACCTTGTCGACAAACGGTTTTACCTCCTCATAAAAATCGGGGCGGTCCTCCCGTTCCTGTACTTCGTAAAAAATCTGCTCTGCTTCATCCATGCGCCGTTTCATCTGGTCACAGCTTTCAAAAAGCCCGGGCATCGAAAAACCCCCTTCGATACAAAGAACGCTTCCCTTTACAGGAAAGCGAATATTTTAGGATGTGCTTTCTTCCTGATCCTGCTGATTGCTCACCCGCTGGGCTACTGTTTCCGGCTGAATGGCCGACAGAAGCACGTGGTCGCTGTCCGACAGGATAATGCTTCTGGTTTTCCGTCCGTTCGTCACGTCGATGAGCATCTTTCTTTCGCGTGCCTCCTGGATCAAACGTTTTGTCGGGGCAGAATCAGAGCTCACAATTGAAATTACCCGTTCTGCCATCACCATATTTCCAAAGCCGATATTGATCGGTGTATCGCTCATGCTATCCCCTTCCTTTCTCGTTCTTTTCTATCCTAACACGAATAACCGAGGCTTTGTCTATCATTCTAAGCGCGGCATACGTAATATCCTGCTGAAATTATGGTAAAATAGCAGCAGGCAGTAAATTTCAGCAAAGGAAGATTATCATGGCTTACCGCTACCCAAACGGAAAAGTATACCGTCCGAAAAAAAATGCTTCCTCCCCCCAGGGCCCTCCTGCGGAAAAAAGCTTTGCCAACCGCGGGATGACGCTTGAGGAAGACATTAATGAGTCCAACGAATATTATATCGCACACGACATCGGCATCATACATAAAAAACCGACGCCCGTACAGATTGTCGATGTTCATTACCCGAAACGAAGCGCCGCGCGCATCACCGAAGCATATTTCAAGCAGGCCTCCACCACGGACTATAACGGTGTTTTTTCCGGACGCTACATCGATTTTGAAGCAAAAGAAACACGAAACAAAACAGCTTTTCCCCTGCAGAATTTTCATGACCACCAGGCGGATCATATGCACAAAGTTCAAAAGCAGGACGGCATCGCATTTGTTCTTCTTCGTTTTGCCGTACATGGGGAGACGTATTTATATGACGCTTCCCATTTTCTTCACTGGTATTACGGCCAGACGAAGCGGAAATCTATTCCCTACCAGGAGATCCAGACGCACGGCCATCCCATTCCGCTCGGTCTTCAACCAAGACTGGACTACTTGAAGATCGTGAAAGACGTTTATTTTCATTGAATACACTTGTAACAAAACAAAAATTTGGACGTCTAATGCCTGGGCACACAGAACTAGATGCTATGTACAACGAAAGGACGAACGTCAATGAGCGACAATTACCGGTCCCGCCAGGAAAAGCGGACGGCCGACCAGAAAAATCCTAAAAAGAAACAGAAGAAAAACCGCAAACGTCCGCTCTGGCAGACATTCATCATCTGGGCGCTTTCCCTCATGCTTGTCTTCATGACTGCCGGCGTCATCATTGTCGCTTACATGATCAATCAGGCCCCGGAACTGGATGCGGAGGCGATGGTATTATCAGAAGCGGCTACTGTATATGACCAGAACGATGAAGAAATTGCCCAGCTGCAAAACAGCAGTAACCGTGAACTCGCCGACATTGAAGAAATGCCCGACTACGCGAAGGAAGCATTTATCGCTGTCGAGGACGAGCGTTTTTACAGCCATTTTGGCATCGACGTCCAGCGGATTTTCGGCGCATTATGGGCAAACGTGACTGACGGCTTCGGCTCCCAGGGAGCAAGCACGATCACCCAGCAGGTCGTGAAAAATGCATTTCTTTCACCAGATAAAAACATATCACGTAAAGTCCAGGAACAGTATTTAGCCATCAAGCTTGAACAGCAGTACAGTAAGGATGAAATTCTTGAAATGTACGTTAACCTGATCTATTTCAATCAGGGAGCCTACGGCATCACCCAGGCCGGCCAGACCTATTTTGGAAAAGAGGATCCAGGCGAGCTCACTATCGCAGACGCTGCGCTGCTTGCAGCTATCCCCCGCCGGCCTTCGTACTACGACCCGGTTCAAAACCCGGAAAACGCCGAGGACCGCAGAAATCAGATTATTTCCATGATGAATGAGCAGGACTACATTACGGACGAAGAAGCCGAAGAGGCTTCAAGCACTCCGGTGGACGAGCAGCTTAACTACCAGCCGCCGGAGAACGGAGTTGCCTATGACTCGTTTATGTCCTACGTGCAAAATGAGCTCGAAGACTTTGACGGTATTGAGCCGTCAGATATATATACCGCCGGGCTGAAAGTATACACAACGCTTGACACCGAAGCCCAGGAGCAGGCTGAAGAGCTCATTCAAGGTCAGGACGCCGTTGACAGCTTTCCAGACAATGAAGAGTTTCAAATTGGGTTTACGCTGCTTGACACTCAGACCGGGGCGGTAAAAGCCATTGTTGGAAACAGGCAGAATCCGGATACTGCCATGAGCTATAATTTCGCTACCGACCCTAATCAGCCTGGGTCGACCATTAAGCCCGTCCTGGACTATGGGCCGGCCATTGAAAACATGCAGTGGTCCACGTACCATCAGATCGAAGATGAAGAATACCAGTATCCGGACACAGACACCGACGTGCGAAACTATACCCGGGACTACCGGGGCAGCGTGAGCATGCGCGAAGCACTGACGGATTCCCTGAATGTTCCTGCAGTAAAGACGCTTGAGGAAGTCGGCCTTGATAACGCCAAATCGTTTGCAAACGGGCTCGGGCTCGGCCTTGAGGACGTCTACTACGGTTCAGCTCTCGGCGGCCTGGAGCAGGGGGTTTCCTCTGAACAGATGGCCGGCGCATACGCAGCTTTCGGAAACGAAGGAGTTTATAACGATCCCCATTCCATCCGGCGGATTGAGTTTCCGGATGGACGAACGATTGACTTTGAACCGGAGCAGGAGCAGGCAATGGAGGATTATACTGCCTACATGATCACAGATATGCTTAAAGATGTCGTTTCCAATGGTACTGGCACGGGTGCCCAGATTGACGGGCTTCCACTCGCCGGTAAAACCGGAACCACTAATTTCACCGAGGACGAAATGAGCACCCTGAATATCCCTGACGGTGGCGTCCCTGATGTGTGGTTTAACGGCTACACTACGAACTATACAGCTTCTGTCTGGGCCGGCTTTGAAACCCGGTCGGAAAGCAATTATCTTGTCGACGGACAGACTGATGCTGCCAAAGATGTTTTCCGCGAGATAATGCAGCAGGTCAGCAGCGGCATTGACACTCCCGACTTTGAACAGCCCGACTCTGTAGTATCAGTACGGTTAAATGAAGAGACCGGGGAGCGAGCTACGTCAAACACTCCCGAAGCTGACACGATCACCGAGCTGTTTGTAGAAGGCGAAGTGGACGCCCAGGTCACTGAACCGTCCTCTGACAGCGGCTCGGATGACAGCGGGGCATCAGACAGCGAAGAACCTTCTGGCGACAGTGACTCTGGGGAAACAAACGACAATCAGAATGAGTCTGAACCAGCAGAGGAACCAGCAGAAGAAACGGATGAAAATGAAGAAAATACTGAAGAAGCTCCGGAAGAGGACACAGAGCAAAACACGGAAGAAAATGATGAAACCGAAGAAGCTCCGGCGGATGAAGATTCCGGCGCCTCCGGGGAAGGCCGCGAAGAAGAAACAGATACCAGCGGAGGCGAGCCTGCAGAATCCGAATCAGACAACGGCGGGGGAAGCGACAGCGGTGAAAATACCGAAGATGAGGGCTCCGGGAACACAGAGCCGGAAGCAGAGACCCCAGATGAGGAAGAGCCTGCTGATACGGAAGACAGCACCTCTGCACCGGAACAGGAATCCGAAACAAACGAATAACAAAAACCGCACGCCTTTTCGGCCGTGCGGTTTTTGTTATACCTGAACGTGGTCCTCTTTTCTAGTTAACGGGGCAAGTTTCTCCCATTCTGTCTGCAATACGGAATAATAGCTCTTGTCGTACCACGTAGACAGCCGATCGAATTCTTTGTCGAGCGCCTTCCTGTGTTCGGCATAAATATAGTCAGACGCCGCTTTAACACCGTTCTCTATTTTTTCTTCAAGCTCCTGTGCTACTTCTTTCGTTATCTCCGCAGCAGCGCTCTGGACATTTTCCCCATATGCCTCTTTCAGAGTTTTTATTTCCTGATGAACAAAGAAGTCCTTCGCCGAGCGGAAGTACGTTTCAAATGCTTTAGCATCCACCTCTAAGTCAAGCGTCTTTTCTGGTTTTGGAATAAAGGAGCGGCCGGCGTCAGGAACCTGAAACATCGGGAAGTCCGCCTGAACCTCTCTGTACTGTTCTTCAGTCTCCTGCTTCAACTGCCGTTTCATTAATTCCTCCAGACGGATGAACGCCGTTTCTCTCTCCTGCCCTGCCTGCACCAGTATCTCTTCTTTAATTTCCGTCAGCCGTCCCGTCAGCTGCCTGCGCTGTTCTTTTCGTGAGGAGCCATCTATAGTGACGGGATTCACCACTTTATTAAAGTAGTCCTGATAGAATAAATACAGACGCTTGCGCACATGAATCAGCCGCTCTTCGGTGTCTGAAACGAGTTCTTTCCGCAACCGTTCCATATGAAAGCGTTCCGGCACTTCTTCATACTGCCCGAGCTTTTGTTTAAGCCTGTCTGCTTCAGCAGCAACGCTTGTCGCATCATGCTTTTGCACCTGCAGGGCCCGCCCAAGCTGTTCTTTTAAATTCAGCGCCTGTTCAACAACATACTGCTGCTGCACGACAAGGAGTTCCTGCCAAATTTGTCCGGATAAATAATTTTCAAAGGCTGAAAACATGTCGTCTTCTCCGCCCTGCTGCTTTTCCTGCAAACCGCGCTGGCTTGACACAGGAAGCAGAAACGGCTCTTCAAATCCATTCTGCCGGAGCTGGCCGCGCACATGGTTAACAACCTGACGGCGCTCGTTATCATCTTTTGCCAGATCAGCGGCATTGATCAGAAAGTACAGCTTATTTTGTTCAAATTCTTCATTCGCCCGGGAAAGCTGCTGAATGAAACGTTCATCGGCATCCGAGAACGCATGATTAAAGTATGTGACATAAAAAATGGCGTCCGACTGGCGCAGGTGGTCAAATGCGACATTGGTGTGGCGTCCGTGGATCGAATTCACGCCCGGCGTATCGGTTAAGACGAGTCCCCGGTTCGTCCAGTAGCTCTCGTAATAAAGCGTCACCTGTTTGACAAGACACGCCTTCTGCTCATCTGCCACCCAGGAGCCCCAGTCCTCCATCCCAATCGTGCGGGTCTCACCGAGCGAGGAATGGTGTTTTTTAATGCTTTCCTGAAGCGTGAACATATACTGGCTGTATGTTTCCATCCGTGCGTCCCGGGTACGGTTCGGCTTTCTCCATTTCTGAATGGAGGCAAGCGTGTACACTTCTCCGAGCTCTTTCGACACGGCCTGGATTTCCTCATCAAGAAACGCTTCATCCTTCAGCTGCAGAATAACCGTACCGTGTGTGTAATCCTTCTCCGGAGCACGCACAATATTTACGGCTGCTGTGGTAGGATGCGGCGACACAGGAAGTGCCGGAGCACCGAGAAGCGCGTTGATAAAGCTCGACTTTCCGGCACTGAAAGCGCCAAAAACCGAAACGTGAAGTTCCTGGTTGTGCAGATTTTCGCATAAACGCTTTAGATGCTTCTTTTCTTCTTCGATTAACGAGGATTCGGATGGTTCGGCGGCGAAGGCTTCCACCATCTGGATTTCTTCACTGTACGAAGGAAGCTCCTTTTGCCCGCTAGAAGCACTCTCCTGCTCTTCCACCACTTCATCCTCCCTGGAAATAGAAATCTCCGGGACATCGGATGGTGCCTCTTCACTCATCATTTGCCGGATTTCCTGTTCCCATTCCCGCCGGGCAGATACGCTTTCCATTTGACGCTCCACCTGGGCAATTTCCTGCTCCAGGCGTTCCTTTTCCTCTTTCCAGTCATTCTGAAGTTCATTTAATTTCGTCTGCTCTGCTTCTGTCAAAGCCGGTCCAGCGGCTGAGGTAAGCACGCGCTCTTTTTCTTCAAGCAGCGGCTCTGCCTGATCCTTGAACCGCCGGGTAATTACGCCGGCCAGCTGGTCGGTCACTTGAAACACATACTGCCTGCCGGTCTCACCCTCCGGAATAAAGGCCTCGAGATCGGCGCGTTCAAGCTGAACGTCAATGTTTTGCACCTGGTCAATGTAATCGGCACTGTGGGAAGAAGCATCCTGCTTTTCCGGCTGCAGCAGTTCTCGCACGTGGAACGTCAAAGACGCTTTAATATTTTCATTTATATCTGCAAGCAGCACATCAGCTCGTTCGTTGCGGGCTTCTTCCGTTTTTCGTTTTTTATTAAACAGAGATCCTGCTTTGAAGCCTGGCTGCCAGCTTTCAAGCCAGTCCCTGGCTTTATCCACAGTGGACGCTGGAAACAAATGAGCCTGATCGAGCGTTCGCTTCCATTCCCTGAACCAGCTGCTCCATCTTTCTTCACTGTCCGGCTGAGCACTTTCGTCAATCAGCTGTGCAGGCACGCCGGCATGCTCCGCCCGCTCCTGCCAGTCTTCGAGGGCTGTCTGCTGTTCCTCCCTAAGCCTGTCACGGATTCGTGACAGCACGGTCTGGCGCATCCGTTCCTCACTTCTTTCGAGCAGTTCGCTGCCGTGGTACAAAAGGCTGCGCACATGAGAAGAGAATGTCTGCAGCTCATTATCCGGGTGCTTTTCATCGCGCATCGAAATATAATACGTGGCAAGCACGTGCACCTGGTTTCGCTCAAGCGTGGCGGCAATCTGATTGCGGTAGGACCGCAGCGTGATTTCTTCCTCCCGGTGTTTGTCCATCTGATTGACAACAAAAATGATCGGCTTGCCTTCCGCTGTCAGCTGCTGTAAAAAACGGATGTTTGTTTCCGACTGGGCATGGTTGTAATCCGTTACGTAAATAACAGCATCGGTTGACAGCAGTCTCTCCATTGTCACTGCCTGGTGCAGCGGATCCGTCGAGTCCACCCCCGGCGTATCCACCATCCGGCTGTAAGATCCTAAAAACGGCAGCGGGGCCTGCATTCGGATCGAGCGAATGTCCGCCCCGTCCCTGCCCCACTTTTGCACCTGCCCCCACGGAATATCGGCTTCCCAGGTTTTAGTTTGGCCTTCACTCGTTACAACCTCGAGACCAAGCTCCCCGTTTTCAATCGATATAATATTGGCGCTTGTTGGAATCGGACTCGCGGGCAGCAGATCGTTTTGAAGCAGGCCATTCAATACAGTCGACTTGCCGGCCGAAAAATGCCCGCAAAACGCAACTTCAAAATAAGGATGCTCAATTTTTTCCTGCACGTCTTCAAGCATCGCGGTTTCTGCCGGATCCAAATGCATGTCTGTCTGCAGCCATTGTTGTTCCCAACCGCTTGTATTAGCCATATTTTACTCCTTTATCATTCGTGATTTCGGGATCGTTTTGCCAGCGCTTCTTTTTTCTTCACTTCTGTATACAGCTCCTTCAGCTGCAGATAGGAATGAAAATAATTCGGATACTCAAGCAGAAAGCCGAGCCTTTCCTCCACGTTGATCGGCTTATGGGCAAGCTTCCTGCTTTCTGCGATCAATTCTTCCGGCTCTGAAGAAGGCACCGGCCGTTCGTTCATCCAAAACAGCGTACACAGCCAGTGAGCGAGCCCGAGTCTCATATACGGAGCGGCCTTTTCCTTGTCCCTTTCGTCCCAGCATTCATCTAAAAAAGGCAGATGCTCTTCCCACCACTGCATAAATGTTTTAATGTGCTGGTTAATGTTTTCCTGCCACGGAGGCGTACCGGCGATGCCGTTTTCATAGGCAATCTCATACCAGAACGGGTAGTGCAGAGCCGCGGTCTTTCGATCTGTATTTTCATCTACCTCGATCTGCGTTACAGTATAAAAAATTTCATGCTGAAATGACGCTGGAATTTGTATTTTTACCATGCTGCACCTTCTTTCCGCATCCGTTTCTGTCCTTCCCTGCAGTAGTCAAGCACCGGACAGGACGGACACTGGGGGGACTGGGACTTACAGTGGTAGCGGCCGAAAAAAATAAGCTGATGGTGCATCTGGGACCATTTTTCTTTTGGCAGCCGTTTCATCAGCGTCTGCTCCACCTGGGTGACGCTGTCTTTCCATCTGCATATGCCTAAACGCTTGGACACCCGCTCAACATGCGTATCCACCGCAATAGCCGGCACCCCGAATGCTACTGACGCTACCACATTCGCTGTTTTTCTGCCGACACCGGCAAGCTCGACCAGCTCTTCCTGCGTTTCTGGCACGCGCCCGTCATGGCGTTCGAGCAGAGACGCCGAAAGCTTTTTTAAATTTTTCGCTTTATTGCGATAAAGTCCAATCGAACGAATAGCCTGTTCAATAGCCTCAAGCGGTGCCTCATCAAAGTCTTCCGGGGAGCTGTATTGTTCAAACAACCCGGGAGTTACCTTATTCACCAGAGCATCAGTTGCCTGGGCGGAAAGCACGACTGCTACCAGCAGTTCAAAGGGATTGCGGTGATTCAGTTCACACTCTGCTTCCGGAAACATGTGCTCGATCCGTTCAATCACAACCTGTAAATCTTTATTCGTTAATGCCATTTTTTTCTCCTCTACTCTTCATCCAGCCAGTTAATATTGGGATATTCCGGCAGCTTTTCCGACTGGGCCGCCTGTGTGCGACGTCCACCCTTTTGTTTAAACTGTTCGGTCTGCGCTTTAGCATCTTCTTTAGTCTGAATGCCTTTGCGCTTCCATTCGTGCAGCATCCGGTCCATGTAGCGAAGGCTGAATTTTTGATTCATGACCGCTTCTTTCAGCGCGATCTGGATCATATCCGGCGAGTAATGATCCTGATCGAGCCAGACGTTAATCGTTTCCCACTCCATGGGGGAAAGCGGGCGGGAAAATTCCTGCTCAATGTTTTGAAACAGATGCTGCTCTTCAACCTGATCCCCTTGCCCGGACGGTACCTCCGCTGTAAGGGCCTGACGGAAAAAAGGATAGAGGGAGTACGCTTCCTGCCGGATTTCATCGCGTTCAGATTCATCAATCTGCAGCAGATTCCGCTTTATCATCGAGCGCAGGCAGCCGGCGCATTCATTTTCATCCATACTCATTTTTTCAGCCAGCTCCTTCGGCGTTGGAAGCGGCACGCTGTTCTGGCCAAAACGGTATATATGCAAAAGCATCATTGCTTCTGTTTCATTCAGCCCCACCTGCTCGTATTTATCCAGAATAATTACTGGAATGGAAAGGTGGCCGTGCATGAGTGCTTCTATTTCTTTTTCTTTATCTTTATTCATCTGTTTGTCCTCCCTTTCACCCGGCCGGCTGTCGGCAAAGTGCATAAAGGAAAACCCCCGGAACGGGGGCTTTTTCTCTTATGGATACAGCCTGTTTAACAAACGCGGAAACGGTATCGTTTCCCGGACGTGTTCGGTGCCGGCAATCCAGCCGACCGTCCTCTCCAGACCGAGACCGAATCCGGAGTGCGGCACGGTGCCGTATTTTCTTAAGTCCAGATACCAGCCGTAGGCTTCTTCCGATAAGTTGTGTTCTTCGTACCGCTGCTTCATAAGCTGCGGGTCATCGATGCGCTGACTGCCGCCGATAATCTCCCCGTAGCCTTCCGGAGCAATCAGGTCGGCACAGAGTGCGGTTTCCGGATAGTCCGGGTCGGGCTTCATGTAAAAAGCTTTGATTTCGAGCGGGTAATTAGTAATAAATACCGGCTTTTGAAACTGCTCCGCTATATACGTTTCATGCGGAGCACCAAAATCTTCGCCCCAGCTTACTTCATAGCCCGCTTCCTGCAGCATTTCGACTGCTTTATCGTACGTAATGCGCGGAAACGGTGCCTGGATGGCTTCGAGTTTGGAGGTGTCACGCTCAAGCACAGCAAGCTCCTGGCGGCAGTTGGTAAGCACCGCCTGCACGACATGGGAGACATACTGCTCCTGGATTTCGAGGCTTTCACTATGGTCGCAGAAAGCCATTTCCGGCTCAATCATCCAGAATTCAATCAAGTGCCGGCGGGTTTTTGATTTTTCCGCCCGAAATGTCGGGCCAAATGAAAACACGCGCTGAAAAGCGAGAGCCGCCGCTTCCATATACAGCTGACCGGACTGGGAGAGGTATGCATCTTCATCAAAGTATTTCGTATGAAAAAGCGATGTCGTCCCCTCCGCCGAGCTGCCGGTCAGAATAGGCGGATCCACCTTAATAAACTGATTCTCCCGGAAAAAAGCGTAGGTCGCCTGAATGATTTCATCGCGTATACGCAAAAGCGCGTGCTGCTTACGTGAGCGCATCCACAGATGCCGGTGGTCCATTAAAAATTCTGTTCCGTGCTCTTTCGGCGTGATCGGGTAAGGCTCCGCCTCCTGGATAACCTCAAATCCGGTCACCTGAAGCTCCACCCCGGTCGGCGAACGATCATCCTCCTTCACTGTGCCGTCCACATAAAGCGAGCTTTCCTGCGGAAGATTCTTGGCCTCGGTGAACAGCTCTTCGCCGACATCATTTTTTACAATGACTCCCTGCACGAAGCCGGTGCCGTCCCGCAGCTGTAAAAAGGCAATTTTGCCACTCGACCGCTTATTGGCCAGCCACGCGCCAAATCTTACTTCCTGGCCGATATATTGATTCAAACGTTCAATGGTTACTTTCACGTTAGTCCCTCCGGTTCGTCCTGTTTATGCTGATCGAATTATTTTTCTGTGAAACGGCGGATTCTCGCCACCGCTTCTTCAAGCTGATCCAGAGAAGTAGCGTAGGAGAGCCGGACGTTTTGCGGAGAACCAAATCCGCTGCCCGGAACGACCGCCACGTTTTCCTCCTCAAGCAGAGCCTTTACCCATTCATCCACATCCTTATACGAAGCAGCTGCCTCTTTGACGTTCGGGAACAGATAAAAGGCCCCTTCCGGTTTCACGCAGGTGATTCCCGGAATCGAAACGAGCTTGTCATAAATAGTATTCAGCCGTTCGCTGAATGCCTGGCGCATCGTTTCTACAGCACCGTCATCCTTCGTATAGGCAGCGATAGCCCCGTACTGGGCGTTCGTTGTCGGGTTGGACGTTGAATGGCTCGCAAGGCTCGTCATTGCCTTCACAATAGCACGATTACCGGCTGCATAGCCGATTCTCCATCCGGTCATCGAATGGGATTTGGAGACGCCGTTGACGACAATGGTCTGCTCTTTTAATTCCGGGGAAAGTTCTGCGATGGATGTGTGCTGCTTGTCCCCGTAAATCAGCTTTTCATAAATTTCGTCGGAAACAATCAGCAGACCCTCTGCTCTGGCGGCTTCACCGAGCGCATGCAGCTCCTCCCGGCTGTACATGGTACCGGTCGGGTTGCTCGGGGAGTTAATAATGACGGCCTTCGTTTTATTCGTTACCGCCCCGCGCAGCTGCTCCGGAAGAATCTTAAACTGGTTTTCCTCCCTGCCATCCACAAATACCGGGCGTCCGCCGGCAAGCTTGACCTGCTCCGGATAGCTGACCCAGTAGGGCGTTGGAATAATTACTTCATCCTCCGGATCGAGAATGGTTTGAAACAACGTGAACAAAATGTGCTTGGCGCCAGTACCGACAATGATTTCCTCGCGGCTATACTCCAGCCCCTGGTCCTGCTTAAACTTTTGAATGACCGCATCCTTCAGTTCCGGCAGGCCGCCGGAAGGAGTGTATTTTGTTTTTCCTTCCTGCATGGAGCGAACAGCCGCATCGATTACGTACTGCGGAGTATTAAAATCCGGCTCACCGGCGCCGAGGCCGATAACATCCTGGCCGGCTGCCTTTAGTTCGTTGGCTTTGGCGGTAATCGCCAGGGTTGACGAAGGGGTAATTTCTTTCACTCGTTGGGACAATTCCATACTCTTTCCTCCTCAATAGTTTCCGTGCTCAATCTATCCATAGTTAGTGTAAAGAAAAGCGAAAAGGAGTTCAAGCGTGGTTTACGCCGCTTAAGGGCGGTCCAGGCTGAAGCTTTTCACAAATTCTCCTGTTTCCATATCAATGTACACATAATGCTGCTGGTTTTCTGTCCGGTATTTGCCTTCATATATTGGACGGTTGTCTTCGTAGCCGGGGGTCACTGTTCGCACGGCGTCAATTCCCTCTTGTTCCGCTATACGCTCCTCAGCCTCCTGAATGCTCAGCGTATCAGCCGCCGCCAGGCGTTCGAGCAGTTCCCCGTCGTGGTAAAACAGCCAGTCCCTGCTGCCGTCGTTGGTTTCGACGCGCGCTGTTTTCACCGGCTGTTTGCCGTTATATATAAACGTATTCTGTACTTCGGCGACGTTGTTTTCTTCAAGCGCCAGTGCTTCTGCCCGTTCCCTGTCGTCAGCAAGAGGCGCACGGGCCTGAAAGTAACCGGTCACAAGCCCCAGAACAACCAGAAAGACAATTAAAAAAGCCGCAAGCGTGATCCAGTTTTTCACGACGTATCCCCCTATGTGCGGTAAATGGTAAACACCATCTGCTCCTCGTTTTCCTTATCAAGAGAAAGGCCGAACATTAATTCATCCTGCTTTAACGTGCGATTCAGTGTATCAACAATTTTATACAGATCTGACGACGCTTCGATTTTAACCGACGCGACGACTTCAAGCTGTTCGTTTCCCATCGTTTCACCTCACCCAGCGTACTATAAGTACGCTTCATTTAATTTGCGGTAATGGCGGTTGGCCTCGGCGTTAATTTTTTCTTCATCGAGCGTCAGAAGTTCGCCGTCTTTCATCAGCTGCCTGCCGTTCACAAAGCTGTCCGTCACGTCCCGGCCGGAAGCTGCGTACACCAGATGCGATAAAATATTATCGTATGGCTGAAGCGCAAATGATTCACTGTCAATCAGAATAAAGTCCGCCGCGGCTCCTGGTTCCAGCCTGCCGCTGTCGCTAAATCCCATCGAAGCGGCTCCGTTTTCGGTTGCCATCTTCCAGACCGCCTCCGTTTCAATCGAACTCGGGTCCTGAAAGGCGACCTTCTGCATCAAAGCGCCCAGGCGAAGCTCCTCAAACATATCGAGGTTGTTGTTTGACACAGCGCTGTCCGTACCGATCGTAATCCGCAGACCACGCTTTTGCATTTCGGGAATGCGGGCGATGCCCGATCCAAGCTTGGCGTTGCTCATCGGATTATAGGAGATGGTCACTTCTGGTACGCTCATATCGTCAAGATCTTCATCGGTCGCATGCACGACATGCGTAAGCATCGCCGGACGTGTGTAAAATCCGATTTCTTTTAGCTTTTTTGCCGGTGTCATCCCGTAGTCGCGCCGGTAATCAGCCACTTCTTTGGCCGTTTCCTCAAGGTGAATGCCAAGCGGCAGGTCATAATGGTGACCGGCGTCAACAATTTTTTCCAAAAACTCCGGCGTGCACGTATACGGGGCGTGCGGGAAAAGCATGCCCGTAACCCGGCCGCTTGTATCCTGCTCCCATTCCTTTAAGTCGCGGGCCGCTGCTTCCAGCTTTTCGCTCTGCTCCTCCGGAGTGCCAATACTCATCATGCCCTTGGAAATCATGGATTTAATGCCGGAGCTTTTCACGAGTTCATACGTATTCTGCATGCCCATATGATACATATCAAGAAACCCGGTTGTTCCGGTGCGGATCATTTCCGCAAGAGCGAGACCTGTACCAGCCTTCGCTGTTTCGTTGCTGAACAGGCGCTCCCGCGGCCAGACGTGGTTGTTCAGCCATTCCTGGAGCACTACATCGTCCGAAACGCCGCGCATCATTGTCATCGGTGTATGGCCGTGGGTGTTATAAAGACCAGGACTGAGCCACTTCCCCCGTCCATCCAGAATATCGGCGCCGTTCTCTTTCTCCGGATAGTTTCCAGGCTCTACTTGAACGATTTTACCGTCCTTGACTTCAATATAGCTCTCGACTGCCTGAACGCCCCGTGCATTCGGGATTGGGTAAACGTGCTCGATTACAAAGTGTTCCATATCCGTACTCCTTTTTAACGTTTTTTTGCTTCTTCAAAAAAGTCAGCGATACGGTCCAGCACCGCATCCATCGGTTCATAATACGTATTCGTCCGGGGAATCGAGTCAATAAACGACGAGCCGTAGGAAGCCTCCATAATCCGCTTATCAAGTACTGTTACCACGCCCCGGTCCTCGGAATGACGGATCAGCCGGCCAAAGCCCTGCTTGAATCGGAGTACAGCGTGCGGCAGCGCTTCTGCATAAAACGATCGTTTCCCCTGACGCTGCATTTTGTCCGACACAGCTTCATAAACAGGATCCGTGGGCGGAGAGAAAGGCAGACGCACAATGATCACGTGCTGCAGCTTTTCCCCGGGTATGTCGACACCCTCCCAGAACGCATTGGTTCCAAGCAAAAGCGCATTGTCCTGCTGCTGAAACAGCTTGGTCAGCTTGGCGTGGGTGCCGCTCGTAATACCCTGTCCGATGACGCTAAGCGTCGATTCCTCGGTCCATTCTTTCAGCTGGTGATACACCTGTTTAAGCATGTTAAAGGAAGTAAACAGAACCATCGTTTTTCCTTCCGTAATGTTGACAGCGTGAAAAATATATTCGGCCGCTTCCTGCGCAAAATCAGCATGTTTATCATTCACCCCGGAAATGTCTTTTGGAACGAGCAGCTGCGTCTGGGAAGCATAATGATAAGGGGAAGCAATCAGACTTGTGTGCGGCAGAAAATCATCCAGCCCCATTTTTGATTTCATGTATTCAAATGAACCGTTGACTGCGAGAGAGCCGGAGGTAAGCACGACGCTTGCTTTTTTCATGAACAGCTGTTCACTCAGCTCCGAGGCTACCTCCACCGGCCGGGCGTAAATGTACGCAGCATTTTTGGCGCCGCTCTGCTCTGCTTCCACCCAGTAAACATGTTCGGGTTCCCGTTCAAACAGCAGGTGGAACAGATTGTCCCCCAGGCTGTCCAGCTGCCCCAGGTAAGAGTTTAGTTCGGCAAGTTCATTTACAAAGTTTTTGGAAGAAGGCTGCGTTT
This sequence comes from Marinococcus sp. LNHM4E3-1, assembly GCF_056034405.1. Lineage (NCBI taxonomy): Bacteria > Bacillati > Bacillota > Bacilli > Caryophanales > Bacillaceae > Marinococcus > Marinococcus sp. LNHM4E3-1. Next base: position 51,599 of record NZ_JBQLID010000007.1, read on the forward strand.
CCCATGCTTGTTCGAACGTTTCCCACGCCTTAAATTCCTGTTCCAGAAGCGTAAGGAAACGGCGTCCGGCTTCTTCCACCTGCTCCCACACGGAGCCGGATTCCCCGCCGGGTGTGAAGCGCTGGCTGTACCGGCCCACTTCCGAACGCCGCCGCCCGGAAGCCGTGCGGCACCAGCGTGTGAGCAGACGAAAGAGCTCGTCGCATTCATACATCAGCACTGCATGATTGTCCTCGCGTTCCTGGTACCAGCCCGGCTCAAAAACGATGCCGGCTTCTTCCCCAAACCAGATGAGCGGGCGCACGACGCTCTGTTTTGTATCCAGGCCGAACCTGCGGAGCAGCCGGTTTGCTTTTGTGTAGTGAACGGATCTGCCTGCATATTTCCCCGCCGTTTCCGGCAGGTGATGCGCTTCATCAATGACCACGTATGGATAGGATGAAAATAAATTTTTACCCTGGTACATATCGCTCAAAAGCATCGCATGATTGGTGACGACGATATCGGCATATTCGGCTTTACGGCGGGCACGTGCATAAAAACAGTACGCCTCCCACCCTCTTTGCGCGTGCTCATCCTGATAATGATTCTGGCGGAGGCTTTCCCAGAGAGCATTTCTGCGGCCGCCGGCCATATTAATTTCATCAAGATCCCCGTGCCGGGTTTGTGTCAGCCATATTAACACCTGGCCGAGGCCGAGTGCTTCTTCGAGCGAAAACTGGCGGTGCTGCAGCCATTTTTCAAGTCGCTGCAAAGAAATGTAGTTGCCGCGGCCTTTTAAAACAGCCACAGAAACCTGGTCGTCGATCAGCCGCTCAAGCAGTGGGAGATCTTCATTCATCAGCTGCTCCTGCAGCGTGAGTGTCTGCGTGGAAATTAATATTTTTTGATTGTATGTACGGTGATATTTTACGGCTGGAAGCAGATAGGCGAGCGTTTTCCCAAGACCGGTGCCCGCTTCTATAACAGCGTGGGAGCGTTCCTCAAACGAGGCATAGACCATTTCTGCCATCTCCAGCTGCCCCGGACGCTCTTCAAAACGATCCCATCCCCGGCTTTTAGCATGACTTCCGCTCAGGGTCTCCTGCAGTGATACGTTTCTCTGCTCCGGCTTTTCTGCCGGAAGCTCTTTGCGGAACACAATGCCGTGGTTTTCCTCTAAATCATACGGCAGCTGCTGCGGGGCCTTTGCAATACAGCGCTCAATATACTGGTGAAGGTCACTGTGCAAGAAGGCAGCCAGCCGGTCCAGGCGGTGAAGCACGTCCTTTGGAAGCAAGGCTAGCCTTTTACGGATGGATATCCAAAGCTCTGCAGTGACGAGGGCATCGCTGTCCGCCCGGTGCGGACGGTCGTGGTCAAGATCCAGCCACGATGTGATCTGGGAAAGCCGAAAGCCCGGCGCTTCCGGATAAGCAAGTCTCGCACACTCTACTGTGTCCACGACTGGTCCCTGAAACAGCGGAAACCCGGCTTCCTGCATGCCTGCATTGATAAATGCCAGATCAAACTGCACATTATGACCGACAAAGGCAGCGTTCTCAAGCCAGGCGGTTAACGTGGGAGCCACCTCATAAAACTCCGGGGCCTGCTCTACGTCCTGCTCCCGGATACCGGTAAACTGCTGGATAAAAGGAGGGATCGGCATATGCGGCTGAATAAAGGTGGAAAGAGTGTCGAGCACTTCTTCGTCCTCCATAAGCACTGCGCCGATTTCAATAATTTTTGCTCCTTTTCTTGGAGAAGTGCCGGTTGTTTCTACATCTATGACTACATATTTTTGTCCCATCTGCCTGCCTCCTTTCTTCCGCTATTCCGGCGGGGGAACGTCCAGAATTTCGCCGCTGTGCACCGTCTGTATGCTTCCATCTGTTTTTTGCACCTCCAGGGCCCCCTCTTCGGTTATACGAAGAGCTGTGCCCTCCACTGTCTGGCGGGACGTTTCCACCTGAATAAAGCTCCCCAGCGTATCTGTTTTTTGGGACCAGGCAGCTTTGACTGCACCGAATCCATTCGTTAAGTATTCATTATACCAGGACTCATAGCTTTTTAAGATAGATGCAATAATCTGCGGACGACTCTGCCGGACTCCTGCATACTGCCGGATGGAAGCGGCTTTATCCGCAAGCTCTCCGGTAAAATCCCCGTCCGCCTGGTTTATATTAATACCCATGCCGACAATTACTGTCTGTACCTCATCCATGTCTGCCTGCATCTCCGTCAGTATACCTGCCAGCTTCTTTTTATGAATGCGGATATCGTTCGGCCATTTAATCGCAGTCGGAGCCGGAAGATAGCTATCAAGCGCCTCGGCAAGAGCTACCGCCGACAGCAGCGTGAGCTGCGGAGCGTAGCGGGGAGGCACCTGCGGGCGGAGCAGAAGACTCATCCAGATGCCCTGTTCCGGACTACTCTGCCACGTGCGTCCAAGCCTCCCCCGTCCCTGCACCTGTTCATTCGCGACGGCAATAAGTCCTTCCCCGGCTCCTTTTTCAGCCTGCTCCCTCACAATTTCCTGGGTGGAGGTGACAGTATCATTATAAATAATCGTACGGCCGAGACGTTCAGTTGTAAGATGAAGCATAATTTCTTCTGTACCAACCCGGTCGGGAAAACGCACCAGCCGGTAACCGCGCCGGGATGCCGCTTCAATTTCATATCCATTTTTCCGCAGCTCTTCGATCTGCTTCCACACAGCGGTACGGGACACCTGCAGTTCATCGCTGATTTCCTGACCGGATACCGGACGGTCCCGGTGGGCCATCAACAGCTGCAGCAATCGATTTTTATTCATCGTTCATTTCCTCCAAATAGGCTAACAGCTTTTGTTCACTATTTTCTACCTTTTCATTCACGACTGCCTGCTCTAAAAAGGCGATCGTCTTTCCGATTCTCGCCGTGTCCTTATAACCCGGCATCGAGGCGATTGACTTCGGCGGAAGGGCCAGATCCTGCCTGGAATGAATCGGAAGAGCTTCCCATTTCTTTCTCCATTCTGTGCAGGAAAGCCCCTGGTAAGTAAAATTTTTCCACTTTTTGAGCTTCTCCAGATCTGCCACCTGCGTTGGACCAAAATAATACAGCCACTGCAGCCACGTATCGGGAGAAGCCCGGACATCGACTCGTTCCAGCAGCCAGCGGCACTGCTTCCGTACCTGATTGGAAAACCGCCATCCATTCAGCATATCCAGACTTTTTTGACCGTACAGGGCATACAGCAGAGCCGCCCATGAAGCTTTCGTGCCCGCTGGAAACTGTACAAGCGTGGAGTGGTGAAAAAATGGAGAGGCCGTCCGAACCGGTTCCGGAAAATGTGAAAACAAACGCAGCTCTCGCATGCCTTCGAGGGCGCTCAGCCGTTTCTGCCCTTCAAGCAGCTTGGTTATTTCATCGCGTATTCGTTCCACGGCGGTATACGCAAGCCCTGCTGCAGCTGCCTCCGCTGCCCGCTCAGCTTCCAGATCCAGTGAAAAACCGAGAACCGCCCTAAAACGGAACGCCCGTATCACCCGGAGCGGGTCGTCGGAAAAGGCGCGTTCAGCTGAGGCCGGGGTGCGAAGCACCTGCCTCTGGATATCCTTCTTCCCGTTAAACGGGTCGATCACCTTGCCGTCTGTATCTGCTGCCATCGCGTTGCATGTGAAATCCCGCTGCTGCAGATCCTCTTCGATTGTTTCCGCCCCTTCCCGGAACGGAGTCACTTCCACGATACTATTTCCGCTCTTCACAAGAAGCGTCCCGAATTTTTCCGACGGCTTCACAGCGTTCGGAAAAACAAACGAAAGCTCTTCAACGGTCGCAGCCGCTACTATATCTATATCGCTCGGCGCCCGTTTCATCAGGCGGTCGCGTACAGCTCCGCCTACAATATAGGCAGTAATGCCGTTTTGCTGTAACCTCTTAATAACAAGCAGCGCCTCTTGCCACGTCTGCTGCTCGTTCATTACTTGCCCTCCACGGTCCGTCGGTATACTTCTTCGTACTGGGCTACGATGCGGGCGGAGGAGAAATATTCTTCCACCACGTCGAGCGAGCGCTGTTTAAACCTTTTCATTCTACCCGGATCCGTCAGTAGCCCGACCGCCTGCTGGGCAGCCAGTTCCACTGCTCCAAGCGGGACAACATAGCCGGTTTCATTATGAAAGACCACCTCAGGAATACCTCCGACATCTGTACCAATGACCGGCACACCGCAGGCCATCGCTTCAAGCGCAGCCAGGCCGAAGCTTTCTTTTTCCGAAAGCAGCAGCATCAGATCGGCAACGTGCAAATAGTCGGCTACCTCCCGCTGGTTGCCTAAAAACAGCACGTCCTGATCGACGCCGAGCCTTTTTGCCTCCGCCCAAGCCTTTTCCCGGTCCGGTCCATCCCCAAGCATGACCAGCTTACAGGAAACCTCTGCCTGCACTGCAGCAAATGTCCGCACGACGTCTACGACCCGTTTCACCGGCCGGAAATTGGAGACGTGCAGAAGCACCTTTTCGTCTTCGTCGATGTTGTATGCTTTTTTTAAATCCTTTTTGTCGACTTTCGGCCCATACACCCGTTCGTCCACGAAATTGTAAATCGTATGAATATCGCGGTCGACTTCAAGCATCTGCCTGGTCTGCTCCACCAGAGCGTCTGATACTGCTGTCACTTCATCCGAGCGCTGAATGGCGTAGCGGATAATATCACGAAGCGAGGAGTCATGGCCAAGCACAGTGATATCTGTGCCGTGAAGCGTTGTTACTACTTTTACAGGATGATCGGTCATGTCCCTCGCTAAAATCGCACAAACAGCGTGAGGCACGGCGTAATGCACGTGCAGGACATCGAGCTCCTCCCGGTTGACAACTTCCGCCATTTTGCTTGCAAGTGTTAATGAGTACGGCGGGTACTGGAATACTTCGTATTGGTTTACTGAGACTTCATGGTAATAAATATTCGGTGAGGTTTCGGTTAAACGATAAGGGATCGCCGAGGTGATGAAATGAATTTCATGGCCCCGCTCAGCAAGCAGCTTGCCGAGCTCAGTCGCGATCACTCCCGATCCTCCCACCGTCGGGTAGCACGTTATTCCAATTTTCACGCTTAGTCACTTCCTTGTCTTTTGGGCACCTGTTGAAAAAGCATCGGAGTTTCGGCGATAAACCCTTCCGCGTAAGTCACTCCCGTTTCTTTGCCGAATAGTCGATCTCTTGCCTTTATTGTTTCGAGGTACCCGTCTGTAAGCGGTGTGCTTACGGCCTCTTCCCCTGGGTTAAACTGGCTTTTATACGCCTTTAATGCCGCTTCTTTATCGCCGGCGGCCGGGGTGATGTCCACATAAAAGGAAGGCCGGTGGTAGCCGTTGATCATATAGTAGTACATGTTTGGCACTTTGTGGGCATTTTCGTCCACACCAGGGTACAGCTTGACCCCGGCATCAAAGACGGCCCGCTTAACAATACTTCCAGCATCACCGTGATCCGGATGCCGGTCGATGTAGTACGGGGCAAAAATCGTGTCAGGCTGGATGCGGCGGATCAGCTGCACAAGCTGGGTGTACTCTTCCTGGGTTACTGCAGTAAGCATACGGTCCCTCCAGGTAAGCTGGAGCCGTCCTGCACCGAGGATCTCTGCTGCCTGCTCTGCTTCCTGCTGTCTGGTTTCCACGGTACCGTTGGAGGAAAGATCTCCCTCTGTCAGGGAAAGCATATAGACATTGTCGGTTTTACTGTGCAGCGCTACCGTCCCGCCCATTCCGATTTCGATATCATCAGGGTGGGCCCCGACGGTTAACAATGTTCGTTTATGTGTCATATTAATCTGTGGACTCCTTTAAAATATCCCGGAAGGCAAACAATCCGTGTTCAAGGCCTTTAATCAGCACTTCAGCTGCGGCCATATTCGTTGCAAGCGGCACCCCGTGCACGTCGGCGAGCCTCATAAGCGCAGTGATATCAGGCTCATGCGGCTGCGCGGTCAATGGGTCCCGGAAAAAAAGCACCAAATCCACCTGCTGTTCTGCAATCTTTGCCCCAATCTGCTGATCGCCGCCCAGCGGCCCGGACTGGTACTGTTTGACGTTCAGGCCGACCTCTTCATTCAGTCTCCCCCCGGTCGTTCCTGTTGCTGAAAGGGTGTGACGCTCGAGGATATGCCTATACGCTTCGGCAAACCGGATCAGATCATCTTTTTTCTTATCATGGGCAATCAGTGCGATATTCATAAAAGTTCCCCTTTACTCCAGAATGTTTTCGAGGCCGTACACGAGTTCCTTCATCGTGACTACCTGCTCAATCGCAAATTTGACCCCTGGCATAAATGACGCCCGGTTGATCGAATCGTGCCGGATCGTAAGCGTCTGGCCTTCGCCGCCAAACATTACCTGCTGATGTGCCACGAGGCCCGGAAGGCGCGTACTGTGAATCCTCATGCCGTCGAGCTCTGCTCCGCGCGCCCCCGGCATCGTTTCTTTTTCCTCCGGGTGCCCCTGCGTTTTTTTGGTGCGGTTTTCCTGAATCAGCTTTGCTGTTTTCACTGCGGTGCCGGACGGGGCGTCAAGCTTTCGGTCATGGTGCAATTCAGTAATTTCAACATCCGGGAAGTAGGCTGCAGCCATTTGCGACATTTTCATCATCAGAACAGCGCCGATAGCAAAGTTTGGTACAATAAGCACTCCCCGCTGCTGCTCTTTTGCTTTCTGACGCAGGCGCTCGAGGTCTTCATCGGTAAAGCCGGTAGTACCAACGACCGGTGCAAGACCGTAGTCGAGTGCTTTCTCTGTATGTATCTTTCCAATTTCCGGCGTGGTCAGATCTACAAACACTTCTGCTTCGACTTCGCCGAGGCACTGGTCAACGTCCGTATAGACGCGGGCCCCGGATTTTGGCATGCCTTCGATTTCCGACAACAGCGAGCCTTCGTATTTATGGTCCACCACAGCGGCGATCTGCAGGTGCTCCGCTGCTTCAATCATATGTACAGCTTCCTTACCCATGTTTCCTCTCGGTCCGGCAACGATAACGCGGATTGATTCAGTCATTTGTCATTCTCCTTTTTCGTCCATCTATCCTGGTCTCTTGTTTCAAACTTTTCCATTACGATACGAAACGCTTCATCCAAATCAATATCAAGCGAATTGGCAAAGCAGATGAGCACAAACAGCAGATCACCCATTTCCTTTTCCAGTGATTTATGCTCTTCGCTTTCTTTCTTCGGCTTTTCACCGTAATAGTGATTAATTTCTCTGGCAAGCTCTCCCGTTTCTTCGGTCATTCTTGCAAGCATGGCGAGCGGACTGAAATAACCTTCTTCAAACTGGCCGATGAAGGCATCCACTTTCTCCTGCATTTCTTTCATCGTCATTGGTTCCCCGGCCATTCCGGCGTCCTCCTTTCAATCGTATAAAAATCCATTCGGTTTGACAAACATAGATTGCCTCCTGCCCCGGGCTTTACTATAATGTAACGGTTGATACAAGCTTTCCGGCCGGAGAGGAGGAACCATCATGAACATTTGGATACATACCCGCAATATCTTTTTTGTCGTGCTCGGCTCTGCTATTATGAGTTTTGGACTTGTCTATTTTAACATGCAAAACCAGCTAGCGGACGGCGGCTTTACTGGTATTACCCTAATTCTTTATAATTTATTCAATATCAACCCTGCCTTCAGCAACCTCGTTCTGAACATTCCCGTCCTGATTCTGGGCTGGCGTCTGCTCGGCCGGCACGTCTTCATCTATACGTTAATAAGCACGGCGGCAGTCAGCTTATTTTTATGGCTCTTCCAGGAGGTCGAGCTTCTCCATCTGCCGCTTCAGGATGATCTTGTTCTTGTGGCCCTGTTCGCCGGCGTTTTTGTCGGCTCGGGCCTCGGCATTGTTTTCCGGTACGGCGGAACCACCGGAGGAGCTGACATTATCGCCAAGCTTGCGAGTAACGTATTCGGCTGGACAATGGGACGCTCGCTGTTTATGTTTGATGCTGTTGTAATAACCGCTTCCCTTTTGTATTTAGACTACCGGGAAGCGATGTACACACTCGTGTTTGTGTTCGTGGCTGCCCGCGTCATTGACTTCATTCAGCAGGGAGCGTACTCCGGAAAAGCCGCTATGATCATTTCCGATCAGGCTCCGGAAGTAGCTGACGCCATTCTGCAGGATATGAACCGCGGAGCAACTATACTAAACGGTAAGGGCAGCTTCACCCGTCAGGAAAAAGAGATTCTCTACTGCGTCGTTGGCAAAAACGAGCTGATGCGTCTGAAGCACCTTGTTGAACGGGTGGATCCTCATGCCTTTGTTACAGTTAACGATGTCCAGGATGTTATCGGTGAGGGGTTCACTCTCGATGAAAACAAAAACCCGTTGCAATAAGGCGTCTCAGCCATGTATTTTCATCAGCCGCAACACATAAAAAACACCTGCCCGGTGACCGGTACAGGTGTTTTTTGCTATTCTTCGCTCGTCATGAGGAACATGGCGATAAAACGCCCCAGTTCCAGCACGGCTACCAGAGCGGCTGCAACGTACGTTAATGCAGCAGCATCGAGCACTTTTTTCGTTTCCCGCTCTTCATTGTTACTGATAATACCGGTCGCAACGATCTGATTCATGGCGCGGCTGCTCGCATTGAACTCCACCGGAAGGGTGACAACCTGGAACAGAACAGCGGCCGAGAAAAACACGATGCCCGCCAGAAGCATGCCGGTCGACTGCAGTAAAATACCGGCAAGAATTAAAAAGAAGGAAAGGTTGGAGCCAGTCGAAGCCACTGGAGCCAGCGAGGAACGGAATCGTAAAAACGCATAGTTTTCCGCATCCTGAATCGCGTGCCCCACCTCGTGGGAAGCGATCGCCTGAGCCGCTACTGTCGAATTGTAATAGTTATCCTCCGACAAGCGGACGACTTTTTTCGAAGGATCATAATGATCCGTTAATTTTCCTTTAGTTGGCTCTACGCGTACGTTATAGATGCCGTTTTCCTCCAGGATTTTCTTTGCCACGGAGGCACCTGTCATCCCGGACGAATTGCTTACATTCGAATATTTTTTGTATGCTTTTTTCACTTTGGACTGTGCCCAAAGCGGAATGAGGATAAGCGCTGCTAAATATAACAGAAGCATTCCCATTTTTTCTCATCCCTCCATTTATATATACTTATATTGTATGAAGACGGGGGTATAATGTCAAAGATTCTGCTCTATTCCTCCATGAGCCGAAGCTCTTTCCGGCCGGGGCTGAGTCTCCACCAGAGCAGAACCCCTGCAGAAATAATACTCAGCCAGAATGTCCCGTAGCCGATTAAGGAAATGTACGGCTCAAGCGACGCCGAGGCCCAGGGATACATTCCAAAAACGTAGTCAATCACATCATTATGTAATGTCCATACCGCTACTGCTCCTATATGCCAAAGCTTTACCCGGTAGTAAGGCAGATACAAAAAAGCCTGCAGTGCCATGCCGGCGTGAGAGGCAATAAGCATGTAGTGCTGCCAGCTGAGCGTCTCCCCGGCTACGCCGGAAAACACGTTCATCCCCACCGCCCAAAGCCCGTACTTTACAAGCGTTATAAAAGCGAATGCTTCCGCCAGTCCGCTCCTTCTGCCGATAATGTACAGCCCGAGAACGATCGTAAAAACCAGGCTTGCCGTCGGACTGTCCGGGACGAAGGGCAGAAACACAGCCGGCGTCTGCTGCAGCTGCTGACCGTACCAAATGTAGCCGTAGATAGTGCCGAGCGCGTTAATGATAAAAAGAGGGATTAACACGTAAGGTGTTCCAAACCATCCAAGTAGCTGTTTCACGATATCATCCGCCTCGTTCAATATGTAGGAAAAGACACCAGATTCGTGTCTTTATTCACTCATGCGAAGGTCTTCAAGCAAAAGCTGAAGCTCTGTATTGTCCGGCTGCAGGGCTGAAGCCTGCTCCAGGTGCTTCAGCGCATTCTCCCGGTAGCCGAGTTCAAGCAGCAGACGACCGTACTCTTCAAGGAATACTTCGTTTTCCTGATATACGCTGTACACTTCTTCATATTTTTCTTTCGCTTCGGCGGGTTCGTCCTGGAGGTTTTTAGCGCGGGCGTAATACCACTGAAAACGTACATCCGGCTCTCCCATTTCGTATAAATGATCAATCAGGTCAATCATCGCCTCCGGCTCTTCCTGCTCCATCCACATGCTGAGAAGCGCATTCGCTGCTTCAAGATGTGCCGGATTTAAAGCAAGTGCCTCCTTGAGATGTTTTTCTCCTTCTTCTTCATTGCCAAGCGCCATATACAGCTTTCCGGCCTCAGTATATAAATTTTCATTGTATTCATCTTCTTTAATGCCAGCCTTTGCTGCTTCCAGAGCTTTTTCATGGTCTTCGAGCCCTTCGTAGCTTCGCACGAGATATGGATAGAGTGCCACAAAATCTTTATCCATGTTGCGGAGCTCTTCGAATTTCTCTGCAGCCAGCTGATAATCGCTGACCTGAAGCGCCGTATAGCCGTATCCAAACAGAGCGTGAAGCTCGGTATGTTCTTTCAGTCCAGCCTCGTAGTAACTCAGCGCATCCTCAAAAGAACCGGTCACGCTGTATGCTTCAGCGAGACGAAGGCTCAGGCTGCCATCCGGAAACTTAAACCCGGCGCCTTCAGCCTGCTTCAAATAAGGAATGCTTTTAGCGTAGTCCCCCCGGGATAAATAGTAATCTCCAACGGCGGCAAGCAGCACCGGCTCTTCAGGACTCAGCTTCAGGGCATCGAGCAGCTTTTGCTCCGCTACTTCATCGAGCCCCTGCATCTGGTACAAATCAGCTAGCAGCAGCTGCGCCCGCAGATATTCTTCGTCTGACTCCTTCACCTCGAGCAGCCATTCAATCGCTTCATCTTCATCGTCCATATCAATCGCATTCTCGGCTGCTGTCGTCAGCAGTGCCCCCTCATCGGGATAGCGTCCGAGCAGGTCTTCAATCAGCGGCTGGGCCTTATCTGAGCGGCCCAGCTCCTGATACATTTCCACTATATCGTATTTTTCCTGATCGTTCGCAGAGTGGCTGTATTTCTCCATCTCTTCGAGCCCTTTTTCCGTATCGCCGTTTCTTATCGTTTCGAGGATCGTTTCTAAATTCACGCCGTCAACAACCTTTCTTCCAGGTAAATCTCGTTTAGCACTGTGTAATTATAGCAAACATTGCCCGCTGTGACGAACAGAAAACCTCCCCCCGCCCATTATGATAACGTTTACAAAAACAAAAAAAACACCTGATGTCTACTCATCAGGTGTGCCGCCACATCGGCTAGTTTTAAGATAAAGAGTATGGATAGGAGTGGAGAGAAACCATACGCTAATATTAGTATAACGTAATTGTAAGCGTTGTCAATGCTTCTCTCCTATTTTTCATTCTTTTTTTCCGTTAACCGATGTAGGATTCATAATCGTGCTTTTCGAGCTGCTGCATACCGGCCCGCCGGTCTTCTTCCGTACGGAAGGTCAGCTGCAGCACGCCCATGATGTCCTCTCTCGTTTCAAGGATCCGTATATTAATAATACTGATGCCGGTACGTCCAAGAATCCCGGTTACGTCCGAGATAACGCCGGGGTGGTCCGGCACATCGACAAACAGATCATAAATGGATGGTATGGCTCCCTGCTTTTTTGCAGGCAGACCGTCACGATAAGATTTTGCATGCTCAAAAAACTGATATATCTGCTCTTTATCCCCCGCAGCAAGCATTTGTTCAATGGCACTCATCTGCTGCTTCCAGTCTTCCATCAGCTGCCGCATCACGTCATTGTTTTTCAGAAGAATATCGGTCCACATTTCCGGACTGGCTGAAGCGATTCTTGTAATATCCCGGAACCCGCCGGCTGCAAGCTTTGTCACCCAGGCCTGTTCGTCCTCCATTCCCTTCACCTGATGCACGAGTGCCGATGCTACGATATGCGGAAAATGGCTGATGACGCCCGTCAGCAGATCATGCTGCTCATAGGACAGCTCTATAAACTTTGCCTGCGTGCCCTGAAGCCAATCTTTGATTTCACCAATTTTTTCAGAGGACCCAGGACCATTTGGCACCAGCACGTAGTAGGCGTTTTCAAACAGACGGACCCGGGCGGCATGGACACCGCTTTTATGTGATCCGGCCATTGGGTGGCCCCCGATAAAATGAACGTTCTTTTCTGAAAGAACGTCTGCCTGCTCGCAGATCGATGTTTTTGTGCTTCCGACATCAGTAATGATGGCCCCGGGCTTTAGAGACATTCCGGCGAGCTGCACGAGCAATTTCTCCGTGGTGGCAACCGGAGTGGCAAGCACCACCAGGTCTGCTTCCTTTACAGCCTTTTCCAGGTCCGGGACTGCCTCGTCAATAACACTCAAGGATACCGCGAGCTTGGTCTGGGCTTCATCTACATCTGTTCCTGTAATATAAACATCGGGATGTTCCTGTTTGATGGCGAGGGCAATTGACCCTCCGATCAGTCCCAGCCCGATAACTGCTGCTTTTTTCTGCATCTGTTTCCCTCCAGGCCTCTCTTTGTTTCCATACATAAAAACACCCGGCTCCGAGCGGAGCCGGATTCCAGGTGTTGTCCGCTAAAGCCTGGCCTGCTGATGTTCAAGCACTTCACTCAGCGTCTGGCGGAAAGCTTCGTTCTGCTCTTCGGTCCCTATCGTTACACGGATCGATTCCGGATAGCCGAGGGCTTCTCCTGAACGGATGATAATTCCCTTTTTCAGCATTTCGTCAAAAACTACGCTTCCCGCAACTCCTGTATGAATCAGCAGAAAATTGGTCTGGGAAGGCACATAGTCCAGTCCGTGCTCTTCGCAGAAAAACGTCATTTTATCGAGTTCGGTTTTATTTTTCTCCCGGCACTTTTCAATAAAGGCGCGGTCCTTCAAGGCGGCCGTTGCCGTCCGCTGGGCCACAGCTGTCACATTGAACGGGGGCCGGACCGGCTCCAGGGACTGAATCAGTTCTTCATGGCTCACGCCGTAGCCAACCCGGAGTGATGCCAGGCCGTAAGCTTTTGAAAAGGTACGTAAAAGAAGAAGGTTCGGGTATTCCTGCAGCAGCTTCAGCGTATCCGGATAATCGTTTGCGGTCACATATTCAATGTAAGCTTCATCCGAAACAACCAGTACGTTTTCCGGCACCCGGTCAAGGAATGCCACAAACGCTTCATCATTAATATAGGCTCCGGACGGATTGTTCGGATTACATACCCAGACAATACGTGTCTGTTCATCAATCGCTTCAAGCATAGCTTCCAGCTGATGTTCCCCGTCCACTGCCGGAATTTCACGGATTTCTGCTCCTTCAATGGCTGCATTATGCTTGTACTGCGAAAAGGAAGGTACTGCCATAACGGTATTTGTGTCCGGGCCTAGCATGGCCCGGCAGAGCATTAAAATAACTTCATCGGAGCCGGCTCCAAACAGCAGCTGTTTTTCTCCGACATTCAGCTCTTCGGCCACTGCCTGACGCAGCTCAGCTGCATAACCATCCGGATAAATTTCCGGATCGGCGGCCGCTTCCTCGATTGCCCGTTTAGCCTGCGGCGGAGCACCGTATGGATTTTCATTGGAAGCCATTTTATGGACGGTAGTCAGTCCGAGCTCCCGTTTCACTTCTTCAATTGGTTTCCCCGGCTGGTAAGGCGTCATGCCTTTGATTTGTTTTTTAATATACAACTTTGTCACCTCGTCTTTGTATGCTGATTACTATCTTACGACGAAATTAGCTCGGAGACAAAGGTTTTAATTTCGTTCAGCGCCTGCTCGCGCTCTGTTTTTTCGGCCGAAACGAGTGCCTCCTGCTGTTCTTCGACGATTTTCATAATCGCACTGCCGACGACAACGCCGTCGCTCACACCGTCAAGCAGCTCCACCTGCCGGCGGTTGGATATGCCAAAGCCGACAGCAACCGGCACCGTGCTTGCTTCTTTCACTTTGCGGATAAACGCATAGGCTTCGTCCGGGAAGGCATCCCTCGTACCAGTTACGCCAAGACTTGAAACGCAGTACAGAAAACCCTGGGCCTGGGAGGCAATTTTTTCAATGCGGTGGGCAGATGTCGGTGCCACAAGTGAAATGACCGACAGTCCCTTTTCCCTGGCAAGCTCACTGATAAAACTGCTCTCTTCCATGGGAAGATCCGGAATCAGCACCCCGTTTGCCCCGGCAGATGCCGCTTCTTTGACAAACGTCTCTTCTCCCATGCGCAGCACAGGATTCACATAGGAAAACACGACCACCGGAATTGTCAGTCCACGTTCTCTCATCGTCTGAATCATGCGCAGAGCCCCTTTCAGGCTCATACCACCTTTAAGGGCGCGTTGGGCTGAGCGCTGCAGCAGAGGACCGTCAGCCAGTGGATCAGAATACGGGATGCCGAGCTCTAAAATGTGGGCGCCTGCCTCCTGAAGCGAAAGAGCAATCGAAATCGTCGCTTCTTCATGCGGGTCCCCTGCCATAATAAATGGCACGAACAGAGGGTATGGAGCCTGAGCTGCCGCTTCTTCTACTGTCAGCACATTTGTTGCTTTATTCATCACTGCTCTCCCCTTCCATACGACGACGGATCGTTTCAACGTCTTTATCTCCACGACCCGAGAGGCAGATAACGATTCGTTCACTTCTGTCCATCTGTTTGGCTTTTTCAAACGCCAGGTAAAGGGCATGGGAGGTTTCAATCGCCGGAAGAATGCCTTCTTTCTTTGTTAAGAGCGAAAGTGCTTCCAGGGATTCTTCGTCTGTCACACCCGTGTATTCCACGCGGCCGCTTTCAGCCAGATGGGCGTGCTCCGGTCCAATGCCCGGATAATCCAGTCCGGCGGAAATGGAATACGGCTCAATAATCTGTCCGTTCTCATCCTGGATTAAATACGTCAGCGACCCGTGGATCACCCCGCGGGTGCCTTTCGTAATGGTTGCTGCGTGCATAGCTGTATGCACGCCCATGCCGGCAGCCTCCGCGCCGTAAAGCTTTACGTCGTCTTCAAGAAACGGATAAAACATGCCGATCGCATTGCTTCCGCCTCCCACGCATGCTGCAATCGCATCCGGAAGAGCCCCGCACCGCGTCTGCATCTGCCGTTTGGTTTCATCTCCAATAATCCGCTGATAGTTCCGGACAATCATTGGATAGGGATGCGGGCCAACGACCGAACCGATCAGATAAAACGTATCTTCCACGTTTGTTACCCAGTAGCGGATGGCTTCATTGGTGGCGTCCTTTAAAGTTTTGTTTCCGGACGAGGCCGGCAGCACTTCCGCTCCCAGCAGCTCCATACGGAAGACATTCAGTTCCTGCCGTTCCATATCCTCTTCGCCCATAAACACCTTGCACTCCAGCCCAAACTTAGCACAGACGGTCGCTGTCGCCACACCGTGCTGGCCGGCGCCTGTTTCTGCAACAATTTTTGATTTTCCCATCCGTCTGGCCAGAAGTACCTGGCCGATGGCATTATTTAATTTATGGGCACCGGTATGAAGCAGGTCCTCCCGTTTTAAATAAATTTCCGCTCCACCCAGATGCTCCGTCAGATGGCCCGCGAACGTCAGCGGGGTTTCCCTGCCGGCATATTCACGCAGAATGTCCTGGTACTCCTCGTGAAAGGATTCATCCTCCCAGGCCGCATTAAATGCTTCTTCAAGTTCCTCCAGTGCATACATGAGCGTTTCCGGCACATACTTTCCGCCGTACTCCCCGTACCGTCCGTGTTCATCGGGATATATCTGCTGCATAGCTATTCAACCTCTTCTCTAATTGTTCTAATAAGCCGGCATCCTTTACTCCGTCTTTTTCGAGTCCGCTGGAAATATCAATGCCCGCCGGATGATAAGCAAGCAGGTCTTCAACATTTTCCGGGCGGACTCCTCCTGCAATAAATAACGGAAGTCGGTGGGCTTTTCCGGCTTTAATATAGCCGGGCACGTGCTCCCAGGCGAAGGATTCGCCTGAGCCTCCAAACCGGCCATCGACTTTGGCGTCGATGATAAAACCATCAACGTAATCCGCATAGGCATCGATCTGCTGATGAGTGTATTCTCCATGCGGCAGGGCTTTCCAAACATCCTTCCCTGTACGGTGGCGGATCACCGCCGCTTCTTCCGGCGGTTCCTCGCCGTGCAGCTGAATCACGTCCGCCTGTATTTCTTCAACGGTCGCAATCACTTTTCGCACCGGTGCATTCACAAACAGGGCTGTTATCTTTTTACCGTGCAGCGGATGAGTCTCCAGCCATTCGCGAACGGCTCCCGGCTCTACCTCCCGTTTCCCCGGGGCAAATACAAACCCTGCAAAAGCGGCAGAGGAAGAAGCAGCAAGCCGCACATCATTTTCGGAATGCAGGCCGCACATTTTAAACATCGGCGTCTGTGGAGGCATGGTCGCTCACTCCCCGCAGTTTTAATAACGCTTCACGTACATCCGGCTGTCTCATAAGTGATTCTCCGACGAGCGCCGCTTCTGCCCCGAGCAGCTGTACATAATCGAGGTCTTCGTTTGTACGGATACCGCTTTCGCTCACAAGCACACTGCCTTCCGGTATGAACGAAGCTGCTTTTCCTGTCTGCCCGAGTTCTGTATGGAACGTATAGAGATCACGGTTATTAATACCGATAATTTCCGGCGTAAACTGATGGAGAAGTTCGTGCAGCTTTTCAGGCGAATGTGCTTCTACAAGCACCTCCATCCCGAGCTCGTAGGCCTGCTGGTATAATTCGTGCAGCTTTTCCGGAGCAATGGCCTCTGCGATCAGTAAAATAGCATCTGCCCCCATCGCCGCACTTTCCTCCACCTGTCTGGCATCGATAATAAAGTCCTTTCGCAGTACAGGCAGAGCGGAGATTTTTTTGACCGCTGTCAGATAGCTGCCGCTCCCCTGGAAATACGTTTCATCCGTCAGCACCGATAGAGCAGCGGCGCCTCCCCGTTCATAGCCAAGAGCGATGGCTTCCGGATCAAAATCACTCCGTATCAGCCCTTTGGAGGGCGAAGCTTTTTTGACTTCCGCAATAATCTGTACGTTCGGCGGATCCTGCTGCAGTGCTTTTTTCAGCGAATAAAAAGGCACGTCCGGACGCTCGCCCACCGTAATCCGGGAAAGTTCTTCCTGTTTAGTTTGCAATATTTTTTCAAGCATACGTTGAATTAACCTCATTTCCCCGCAGGCGCTGCAGCTGCTGTTCGGCTTTGCCTCCGCGGATGACTTCTTCCGCAAGCTGCACGCCGTCTGCGATTGTTTCTGCACGGCCGGCAGCGTAAAATGCAGCACCCATGTTTAATAGTAAAATGTCTTTTGCAGCACCGGTTTCTGAGCCGTTAAAAATATTTTCGATCAGCACTGCGCTTTCTTCTGCTGTTTCCACCTGCACCTCTTCGACGGGAGACCTCTTCAGCCCTGCCTCTTCAGGTGTAATTTCATATTTCATAATTTCACCATTCCGAAGCTCCGTAATGTACGTACTGTCTGAAATCGTCATTTCATCAAGTCCGTCTCTGCCGGTAACAAATAAAGCCCTGCTTGCACCCAGGTTTTTCAGTACGTAGGCCATCTTCTCCCCGTATTCCCGGTCAAACACACCGACCACCTGAATATCAGCGTTTGCCGGATTTGTTAACGGACCGAGCACGTTAAAGATTGTACGAAAACCCAGTTCTTTTCTCGGGGTGACTGCATGCTTCATCGCTACGTGGTACAGCGGGGCAAACAGAAAGGCCAGCCCTTTTTCCTGCAGGGCTTTTACCGCCTCATCAGGTCCTGACTGTACAGGCACCTGCAGTGTTTCAAGCACATCGGCGCTGCCGCTTTTGGATGATACCGAGCGGTTGCCGTGCTTAGCTACTTTAATACCCGCTCCACTTAACGCAATCGCAGAGGCGGTGGAAATATTGTACGTTGAACTTACGTCGCCGCCAGTGCCGCAAGTATCGAGAAGAGAAGGCTCCTCATGCTCTAAAGACAGCGCATGGCGGCGCATACTGCGGACAAAGCCGGTCAGCTCTTCCACCGTTTCGCCCCGAAACCGCATAATGGTAATAAGGCCGGCAATCTGGCTCGGCGTAGCCTCTCCCTGCATAATAAAGTCCATTGCCTGTTCTGCTTCCTGTTCTTTCAGTGTATGCCCCTCAATACATTTATTCAACAGTGCCTTAAGCATGAATATTCTCTCCCTTCTCATCGGTGAACATTGCTTCGGCAGCGGCTACTGTACGAAGAAGAGCTGCTGCTTTATTCTGCGTTTCTTCGTATTCCGATGCCGGGTCCGAATCGGCAACGATACCGGCACCGGCCTGGACCTTTGCCGTCTGATTTTCCACAAGCATAGTCCGGATGGCAATACAGGAGTCAATGTTGCCGTCAAAGCCCATATAGCAGACAGCCCCGGCATACATACCGCGCCTTGTCGGCTCGAGCTCCTTTAAAATTTCCATCGCACGGATTTTCGGCGCTCCGGAAACGGTTCCGGCCGGGAAAGCGGACTGAAGAGCCGCAACCGGGGAAACAAACGGGGAAAGTCTTCCTGTCACTTTGGAAATAATATGCATGACGTGTGAGAAGCGGACTGTTTCAAGCAGCACCGGCGTTTCCACCGTGCCGTAGGAAGCAATCCGGCCAACATCATTTCTGGCCAAGTCAACGAGCATAAAGTGTTCCGCCCGCTCTTTTTCATCGGCAAGCAGCTCTTCTTCGAGTGCTTTATCTTCTGTGTCAGTCTTTCCCCGCTTGCGGGTCCCGGCAATCGGATGAATTTCCACGTGGCCGTCGAGCACCTGCACGAGTCGTTCCGGAGAACTTCCTACCACTTCTGTTTCCCCGAGACGCAGATAAAACAAATACGGCGACGGGTTGATCATGCGGAGCACCCGGTAAAGGTCAAAGCCGCTTACCGTTGTCGGAAGCTCAAAGCGCTGGGATAGCACTGTTTGAAATACATCTCCGGCTACAATATATTCTTTAATTTTCTCCACTGCCTCCATGAAGTCTTCCTTCGTATAATTGGATTGAACCCGGCTGAAGTCCACTGCTGTGTTTTTTTCCAGCGGCGGATACATGGCGGAGCCGGAATTCCCGTTCTGCAAACTCTTTTGAAGCTTTCCCACCGTTGCCTTTGCTTCGTCAAAACGTTTCTCAGGCTCTTTATCTGTATGTTCATCGTAATAAATGATTGTCAGCTCTTTATTCGTCTGATCGAGCGCCATAATCGTGCGGCAGTACACAAAGTGTATACGTGATTCCGGGGCGCTCTCCGGGGCAAGCTTTGGCTCGAACAATTCCACGGCATCGTACGAGAGAGCCCCAACAGCTCCGCCTTTAAATGGGAGATCCACCTCCGGGAGCGAAGGATTAATATAGTCTGTCGCCTGCTGCATGCAGGCCTCCAGATCAGAAGCTGTAAGTATGAGGGTGCCGTCCGTTTTCTCGAGACGAAACTCCCCTCCCTGCTCTACAATCCGGTAGGAAGGATGAAGCCCGACAAACGAGTAACGGGACCACGGAGAGGCTTCGTCTTTACTTTCAAGCAGATATACCGCATCTTCCTGAAAGTGGCGAAACACATCGATGGGGGTGAGGGTGTCGGAAAAGTAATGCTCCATATAGGGAATTGTGCGGTGGAACGCACATTCGTCAGTGAATGCTTGCTTCGTTGTTTTGGTCACGGTTTTTCCTCCTTTGATCGGAAAAGCATGCCAGAACACGAGAAAAACCTCTCTGCGGACAGAGAGGCATGATAGAAGAGAACCCTGCATATAATATAACTTCGCAGGATTTTTTGGTTAAATGTATTGTCAGGTATCTTCTATTCTCTGCTATTCTGCCTCTGCTCTTCTAACTCTCTATGCTGCCTCCGATTGCAGCGCTCATCTATACCTTAACTGTCGATGCTCTAAACTTATACTTATCCTACTAGGAATCCTTTTGCTTTGTCAAACCCAGGTCCGGGCGAAGCGCCACCGCTTCGTTCAAAAAGATATGCTTCACATCTTTTGCAGGTACATTCACGTCCGCAGTCATCATTACGCGGATGCACCGCTCCAGGCTCCCGGGCACCGGGATTTCCTGTGCACACATTACCGGTACAAACTCCCAACCAGGAATCTCCCTCGCTGCTTTTGCCGGAAAAGCAGCGTTAAGATCAGAAGTGACCGTAAACCAAATATGCGAGACCTGGTCCGCGGTAATGTGATTTTCCGCAATCATCTCCTCAAGTACCCGGCCGGTTTCCTCCCAGATCTCTTCTGCGCGGTTTTGTTTTACCGTTGTTGCTCCCCGTACACCTCGTATCACTGTTGTCACCTGCCTATTTGTAATAGCGATCGAGCAGCTGCCTGATCGTGTTTTCTTCCACTTTTGCTGTCAGCGGTTTCCCCGGCTTCTCAAGCAGCACGTAATGGATATCCCCGTGGGAAGCTTTTTTATCTCTTTTCATCGATTCCACTAATGTGTCCGCCGAAAGCCCGCCCGGGGCGTCCACCGGATAGCCCAGTGATTGGAGCCATGCTTTTTCTTTCTCCAGCTCCCAGTCGCCTGCGCTCTCGTTATTACTTACCGCAAGAGCAAACCACAGGCCGGCGGCCACTCCTTCTCCATGAGTAATGCGTCCGTAGCCCATTTCTTTCTCCAGGGCATGGCCAAGGGTGTGCCCAAGATTTAAAAACGCCCGCACTCCCTGCTCGCGTTCGTCTTCTTCGACAATACGCGCTTTAACTTCAATCGACCGTTTAATCCACGAAGCAACCTCCGGTGACTTCATGTCCTCCACGCTCTGTACACGGGCTTTCAAATCCTGTAAAAAGGCCTCCCCGTCAAGGTAGGCGTGCTTGATCATTTCGGCAAAGCCGGAGCGCCACTCCGCGTCGGGCAGGGTATGCAGCGTCGCAGTATCATATATGACAGCCAGAGGCGGATGGAAAGCGCCGGCCAGATTTTTGCCTGCTTTCAGGTTAATACCCGTCTTTCCACCTACGCTGCTGTCCTGGGCAAGAAGAGTAGTCGGCAGTTGAATATAGTCTACACCCCGCATGTATCCGGCTGCCGCAAAGCCGGTCAAATCACCGGCCACTCCGCCGCCGAGCGCCACAAAGACCGCCTTCCTGTCCATTTCGTTTTCTGCCGCGAATTCCCACAGCCGGGAAAGCTCCTCCACCGATTTAGACTGCTCACCTGAAGGCATCACATAGGTGCTTACGGGCAGCAGCCTGGCGAGCTGGCCTTCTGTCTCTTCCCGGTAGAGAGTGTCCACGGCCTTGTCTACGACGAGGAGGAAGCGGCTCTTGCCTGCCGTAGTTTCCTTTAAAAGATCTGCAAGCTGATAGCGCAGTCCTTCCCCGATTATGACCGGGTAGCTTCTCTTCTCCGCCTGTATCTGAACAGTTTCCATTAGTTAAAAATCCTTGGCTTCCTGTACATACTCTTCAAAGTTCCGGCGGATACGGTCCACATTATCTGTACCGAACATATCCAAAAAGGAAACGGCGACTTCAAACGCCACAACGTTTTCCATTACAACCGAAGCAGCAGGCACTGCACAGCTGTCCGAGCGCTCAATGCTCGCTTTAAACGGTTCTTTGGAATCAATATCTACGCTTTGCAATGGCTTATAGAGGGTCGGAATCGGCTTCATCACGCCCTGGATAACTACCGGCATACCGTTGGTCATCCCGCCTTCAAATCCGCCAAGGTTGTTGGTGCTCCGGTAATAGCCGTTCTTTTCATCCCAGACAATTTCATCATGCACCTGGCTTCCCGGCCGGTTTGCCGCTTCAAAGCCGATACCTACTTCAGCCCCTTTAAAAGCGTTAATGCTTGCAACCGCACCGACGATTTTGCCGTCAAGCTTGTGATCGTACTGCACGTGACTGCCGAGACCCACCGGCAGGCCTTCCACTACGGTCTGTACGACACCGCCAATGGAATCGCCATCTGCCTTCGCCTTGTCGATCGCTTCCATCATTTGTTTTTCCGCCTCTGGATCAAGACAGCGGACCGGAGAGGCTTCTGATTTTTCCTGAAGCTCCTGCATGGAGGAATAAGACGTCTCTGCTGAATGGATACCGCCTATCGTAAGAACCTGGCCGCCTACTTCTATTCCGAAGGTTTTGAGAATTTTTTTCGCCAGCGCCCCTGCCATTACCCGCGCAGTTGTTTCTCTTGCCGAGGAACGCTCGAGTACGTTTCTCATGTCACGGTGCCCGTATTTAATAGCCCCGTTCAGATCTGCATGCCCGGGACGGGGACGTGTAATTTTCCGCTTCACTTTTTCCGCTTCCTCTTCGGAGAGCGGTTCGGTGCCCATAATCTTTTCCCAGTGCACGAAATCGTCATTTTCGACGACCATCGTAATCGGCGCTCCGGTCGTTTTTCCATGCCGGACCCCGCTTAAAAACTTAACTTTATCTTTTTCAATCTGCATTCTGCGGCCCCGGCCATATCCGCCCTGGCGTCTGGCAAGCTCCTGGTTGATATCTTCTTCAAGAAGCTCCATCTGCGCCGGGACTCCCTCAACTATCGTTGTCTGCTGTGGTCCATGTGATTCTCCTGCGGTTAAAAATCTCATATGCGTCTTCTCTCCCCTTTGCTCCATACGTATCTCTTTAGTGCTTTTATGCAGTAAATGATAACATAATCCTCTATTTAGTGAAACTGCCAGCTTTCATCTTCCTGAAAAGCTTAGCTTTTTCGGTAAAAAAAAGTTCCGGCCGGCTCGAACTTATACTTTTCCGGATGAAACATCTGCTCCGTGCTTCCGACAAACAGTACGCCCCCCGGGCGCAGCGCACTGTAAAACTGCTGGTAAATATAATCCTTAGCTTCTTCTGTAAAATAGATCATCACATTTCTGCAAATGATAATATCTACATCCCCCACCGGTTTGTCCGCAAGCAGATTCTGCTTTTTAAAGCGAATATCCCGGGCAGCCGCTTTTGTATCAAACTGGTAGGCCGGCGGACTCGCTTCAAAATATTTCTGCAGATACGCCGGTGGCACGTTTTCTACGGCCCGGCTCGAATAGATACCCATTTGCGCCTTTTCAAGAATACTGGTGTCAATATCTGTCGCCGTAACGGAAAAGGAAACCCCCGGAAATGCTTCTTTCATCATCATCCAGAGCGAGTATGGTTCTTCACCTGTAGAACACGCTGCAGACCATATGTGCAGATTGCTGCGTTTGTTAAGTATTTCGGGAAGAACCGATGTCTGCAGCACCTCCCACCGGGAAGGATTACGAAAAAACTCGGAAACATTGATAGTCATCCGCTCAAGTATTTCCTTCAAAAGCGCTTCGTCTTTTTGAAGCCCCCGGTCAAATAAATCTGTAAACGAATGAAAACCTTTTTTCTGTAAAAAGGATAGCAGCCGCCGCTTCATCTGCGCCTCTTTGTATAAGTGCAGATCCAGGCCGGTCAGACCCTTCATCTTTTGCACGAATAGACCGTAATCATCATTCATTGGATTTTCCACTGCTGTATGTTGTCTGCTTGTCATAGTATCCCCACTTTGCTGAGTATTATTATATCACGGCGGCCCTGTTTCTTCAGGTTCCGCCCAAAGATCTTTTTCATTATATCGACCAGCAGAAAGGGAATTTTCACTTGATCAACAGGTGGAAGGCGTATCCTGACTAATTATAAAAAAAGCGGCCCCCCTGAAGGGACACGCTTTAGATTAATATCTTTTCGCCCGTTTTTCCGCTTTGGCATCCGCCACAACGAAGCAGGCGTGAATGGATGCCGGCACCCAGAAAAGCAGGAGCAGCAGAAAATTGATAAATGCCTGAAACGGCCGGCCGACGAGCAGAACCGCTACCGGCGGCAAAAGTATTGCAAGTAAATACATCATTAGTTATCACCCTTATCTTGAATTGTCTATAAGAGTGTATTCCCAAAAGCGTACCAGCTTAATCTTATTTTACAGCCAGGCATCAATGGAACGTTCATAGTCGAGCACTTCTTCCGGTTCAAAAAACAAACCAATCTCCCGATCTGCGCTCTCGAGGGAATCTGAGCCGTGGATAACGTTTTTCTCCTTAACATGGCCATAATCGCCGCGGATCGTTCCTGCCGGTGCTTCTTTTGGATCAGTTTTCCCAATCAGCAGCCGGGAAATATGTATGGCGTCCTGGCCTTCGAGCACTAAGGCAAACACTGGGCCCGACGTAATAAAACCGACCAGATCATTGAAAAAAGGTTTTTCTTTATGTTCTTCGTAATGCGTTTGGGCCAATTCAGGTGAAATGTGCATAAATTTACTGGCGGCGATTTTCAGTCCTTTTTCTTCAAAACGCTGAACAATTCTGCCAACCAGTCCGCGCTGGACTCCGTCCGGCTTTACCATTACAAACGTGCGTTCACTCGTCATATTTCTTCCCCCATCCATTACTATTTACCAAAATTAGTATAGCAAAAGTTGAAAGCGTTAGCAATTACCGCCTGGACGGGGAGAATCAATATTTTCTGCCGCCAATATATGCAGCAATGTCCTTTAAAGAATCCTTTGCCTCTATGTCCGGCAAAGTGGCAATAGCTTCGTAGGCTTTCTCGAGATACCGCTCACTCATTGTTTTTGCATATTCGATGCCTCCGGAACTGTTGATTTCCGAAAGAATGCGGGTGACCTGCTCTTCGTCGACGGTTTCTTCCTGAATGGCTGTACTAATGTTTTCCTGCAGCTGCGGGTTCTGATGCATAGCATACAACGCAGGCAGCGTTACATTTCCCTGTCTCAGGTCACCACCGGCAGGCTTTCCAAGCTCTTTTTCGCTTCCGGTAAAGTCGAGAATATCATCGATAATCTGATAGGACATACCAAGGTGATAGCCGTACCGGTAAAGCTGGCGCTGCGTCTTTTTTGATGCTCCGGCGCTTGCAGCACCGAGTTCACAGCCGGCCGCAATCAAAACTGCGGTCTTTCTCCGGATTCTGCGCAGGTACGTCCGCAGCGGCTGCTCCCAGTTGTACTGGTCCCGGATCTGCTCGATCTCGCCGACGCATATTTCGATCAGCGTCTTTGAGATAATTCGGTTGATAACAGGATCCCGGTAGTAGGCTGCACGCTCAACAGCACTTCCAAAGATATAATCACCGGTATACATCGCTACTTTGTTATCCCATGCCGCCTTAACTGTAGACTCACCCCGGCGCAGCTCGGCATCATCTATCACATCGTCATGGACGAGGGAAGCCATGTGTATCAGTTCAAGCGAAGCGGCAGCATGTTTGATATGTTCAATATCATAATTTCCAAATTTCGCACTGAGCAGCACTAAAACCGGCCGGATTCGTTTGCCTCCAGCTTTTAATAAGTGATTTGACGCTTCAGTCAGGACGGCGTGTTTCGAATCCACCGCTTCTTCCAGCGTTTTTTCGATCACTTTAATATCCGGTTTTAAATCTCTGTACAGATCCATCAGCTTCATCTTATTCACCTTCAAAATAAATAATGCACCTCGTCTCCCGGCTGCAAAATATCTAAACTTTCAACTGCTTCATTTAAATATCCATACTTATAAGCGAGATGGTAATAATAAAGCAGGCCTTCCTGCTCCCTGGCCCCAAGCGTGAAATGAAGTCCCCGGAAGTATTCCTGCCAATACGTCCTGCTGCCTCCGAGCCGATGGCTGTAATCACTGGCCATTCCGGCAAAATCGTCCTGCTGCGCTGTGCGACGGCTTTGTAAAAAATCCTGATAGAGCGTGGACCATATGCTTCCGGCCTGATGGAACGACTCATTTTGAACGGCAAATACAGCGTAAACCATCGGCAGACCGGTATGAGCATACCACAACTCACCGAGATCGTAACGGAACCAGTCACTTTCCTCCCAGGAAGCCTTGATCGCATCATCGCCAATTAACAGGTAAGCGTCATTCTCCTCTTTCATTTTCACCGGATCCGGTGCCTGCGTTTGATAATCCGCCTCTGTCACCTGATAGAATTCCTGCAGAATGATCTTCAGCAGATGCACGCTTGTCGCACTCGTCGATGTCAAAGCAATCCGCTTGCCCGTAAGCTCATCAAGAGGATAACGGGAGTAGAACAAAATGGAACGTACTTTGCCGGCAGAAGCTACACAAAGAGAAGGCAGAAGCGAAAGAGCACGCGTACTGGACCCAAAAGCAAACGAAGATACAGCGCTTCCGCTCAGCTTTTGTTCTTCGAGCTTTCGGTTCAGTGAAGCGGGTACGTCCTGTTCGAACCGCACCCCTTCCTGCTCTAGCTTTTGCCGGTCAAGATAATAAAAAAACGGTTTTGCATTCGTATAAGCGATTTCTCCCATTGTTATGGACATAACCATCTCTCCAAATCGTATACATCTTCCTTACGCAGGTGTACATATTTTTACATTAAAATATCTCCAAGGGTAAATACTAATATCACAATACTGATAATCCCATTCATAGGAAAAAAGGCGACCCCGACCTTCGACAAATCGTAAGGCTTCACCAGCGAATGTTCGTAGATCATGATTGCAGCGGCCGCGGCAACTCCCACAAGGTAAAACCAGCTGAGCGGCGAAAGCAGATACAGTGCCAGAAGGGAAATCAGACTGACGAGATGAAAACCCCGGGAGATGTAAAGAGCTTTTGCAATTCCGAACCGGGCCGGAATGGAATTCAGCCCGACACGCTTATCATACTCCGCATCCTGAGTCGCATAAATAATATCAAATCCGCCAATCCACATCGCCACCGCGGTAAACAGCAAAAATGCCTCCGGCTGAAGCGTGCCGGTCACTCCTACCCATCCGCCGAGCGGAGCGATCCCAATGGTTACTCCTAAAAACACATGGCAGAGCCAGGTGAAGCGCTTCGTGTAGGAATACAGCGTCATAAAAAATACAGGAATTGGCAGAAGATAGACTGCCAGCATATTTAACTGAAACGCAGCGACAAATAAAATAAAAAAAGATCCAAGCACAAACAAAATGGCTTGACCTCGTGAAACCTCCCCTGCAGGAATGGCTCGTGTTTCCGTTCGCGGATTGCGGGCATCTATTTCTGCATCGATCAGGCGGTTCAATGTCATTGCAGCGCTGCGGGCACCAAACATTGCCAGTGTAATCCAGATCCAGTCAGCAATGGAGGGCCAGGAGCCGTTGATCATCAGGCCGCCGAGCGCCGCTCCCAAAAACGCAAACGGGAGGGCGAATACGGTATGCTCGAATTTTATCATTTCTAAAATAGTTTTAATTTTACTCATTGGTTCAACTTCCTTATCACTGTCATCTTATCATTTTTTGCGGGCGATATGGGCGCAGACTGTGCCGGCAGAAAAAGGAGACATCTGCACCTGGCTGAACCCTGCTTCCATGAACATAACCCCAAGCGTTTCTTTCGACGGAAAGGCCATCGTCGATTCCTGGAGCCAGCGGTATTCGTCGTACCGGTTAATCAATACTTTTCCTATCACCGGCATAACTGATTGAAAATAAAAGGAATAAAATTTTTCCACGACGCTGTTTTCCGGCCAGGACGTTTCCAGGCACACAGCGGTACCGCCAGGCTTCAGCACCCGCTGCATTTCCTTAAGCACCCGCAGATAATCGGATACGTTCCGGAGGCCGAAGCCTATCGTTACGTAATCAAACGAGTTATCGGGAAACGGCAGGCTGTTTACATTGCCATGTATTAAATCAATGTTTCCGAGCTGTTCCCGGTGCACTTTCTCCCGGCCGACTTCAAGCATTTTTTCACTGAAGTCGATGCCGGTGGCGCTGCCGCCTTTTCCTACTGCTTTACCAAGCTGAATCGTCCAGTCTGCCGTGCCGCAGCATAAATCGAGCGCTTTTGAGCCGCGGCGGACGCTCATCTGCTTCATGGTTTTTTTCCGCCAGCGCTTATGCAGCCGGAAGCTGATCACGCTGTTCATATGGTCGTAGTTGCCTGAAATAGACTGGAATACCTGATACACTTTATTTTCTTTTTGGGTAGCCATCATTGAAACCCCTTTTTACTCAATACCTACAGCTATCCATTCATCCATTAACGATTGCAGCGTATCAGAGAGCTGTTCGTCTTTTTCAACCTGCTGATGAAAAAAGCTGTGTTCTTGATCGATTAATTGTTTTAATATTTGCTGTGCGCTCTGCGATTGGCCTTCCCAGTACTGCACCTGGGCGGCACAGGCCGAAAATTCTTCGGTACGGCCAAACCATTCCCATTCATGAAGCAGCCTTTTCAAGGCAAAAATAGACGAGGAAGCCACTGCAAGATACGGGCGTCCGTAAAAATGGATAACCGCTTCCACAATGCCCGCTTCACACGTTCTAAGTGTTTGAAGCATATCAGTATGGTTCCGGCACTCACCAAAATGCAGCTTCATTTTCGCTTCATTCATGCTTCGGATTGCCGATGTAAAAACAAGAAGGATTTCCTGATGAAAGGCAGTACTGAGCAAACGGTAGTAAAGACTGCTCATCAAATCCCCGTTCAGAATCATCAGCTGTCTTATTTTTTTGTCATCGCCGTCGTTATGCAGCTGAATCTGTTCATGAGCTTTAAACGCCGATTGAACGAGCAGTACAGCTGCAATTTGTTCCACCATCCGTTCCCGGGGCACTTTTGCTTCGCTTAATGCCTCAAGCAGAAGGTGGATCGTTTCTTCGTGCGCTTCCGGCAGCCCGATTTTCTCCTCAATATACGAGTGCTGGGTCAGGCGCTGAAACTCTTTTTTTATTTCCTCTGCACATGGTGTCCAGTAGTTGTTCATGCCGCTTCCCCCAACCCCTTAAATGCTGGTGATTTCATTTCTTGCGTTCTATGCTACCCAATTATAGCACACCCTCTTTGCTTCCAAGAAAGATTAAGTTAATCTTCCCCGCTGCCTGCCTTCATTTCGCCGTAGCTCGTTTGTATAACCGCGTTGCCGCGCACCTTGATCGCAGAAGTATGTTCGGTAAACTGGGCGATGAGCACTTCTCCGCCATCTAATTTCTCCAAGTGATGAAAACGGGTGTCCTTGCCGCGGGTCAAGCCCATGACGTTGACACCGTCTTCTTCTGCACGGATGACGATAAAATCATCTCCATTCTGCATTTAAGACCCTCCCTGTTTTCGTTTTGTTCTCATGGTAAAGCGCCCGCTCTCTGCAGGCGCCTCGTTTTTATCTGCTCGAGATCAGTGCTTAATAAGCGACAGAACCTCGCTCCTTGCCGCCTGATCTCCTTCGAATGTTCCTCTCACTGCGGAAGTTACCGTCATAGATCCCGGTTTCTTCACGCCGCGCATGGTCATACACATATGTTCTGCTTCAAGCACGACCATCACCCCGTGAGGTTCAAGCGTCGAAACAATTTCGTTTGCGATAGTATAGGTGATACGTTCCTGAAGCTGCGGACGTTTCGCAATCGTTTCTACGGTCCGGGCCAGCTTACTGAGGCCTGTCACCATGCCGCCTTTCGGGATGTAGGCTACGTGAGCCTTACCGAAAAAAGGAACTAAATGATGCTCGCACATCGAAAAAAACGGTATGTCTTTTACCAGCACCAGTTCCTCGTGATCTTCCCCAAATACGGTTTTTAAATGCTCGTCTGCTGATTCATGCAGCCCGGCAAAAACCTCCTGGTATAAACGGGCTACTCTATCCGGTGTGTCAAGCAGGCCTTCACGGCCGGCATCTTCACCAACGCCTTCAAGAATCAGCCTGACACCTTCTTTTATTTTTTCGTGATCGAAATTAGCCACCGTAAGTCCTCCAATCAACTTCTGCTGCCTTCTGCCGCTGCTGTTTGTCTTGAAAAATTTTAGCACAAGCCCTTTTAGAAAGCAAAAGGGGCGCCTTTAAACGTAACCGGCGCATTAATTATTATCATCAAGCAGCATGATGGAGTGCTCCTTCTCATTTTTCTTCCCACGCTCCATCAGGGATTTCGCCATTTTTTCCGGCGGCACGTGTTCAAACAGTACTTTGTACAATCCTTCTGTAATCGGCATCTCCACTCCAAGCGAACGGGACCAGTGGTAGACAGCTTCAGTAGTGCGCACGCCTTCCACAACCATCCCCATCTGCTCCAGAACGTCTTCGAGGCTTTTACCTGAGCCGATTTGATTTCCAGCCCGCCAGTTCCGGCTGTGTTCACTTGTACATGTAACGATCAAATCCCCAAGACCCGAAAGCCCGGTAAAAGTGAGCGGAGATGCACCCAGATGGGTCCCGAGCCGGGTGATTTCCGCCAGCCCTCTTGTCATTAAGGCAGCTTTTGCGTTATCACCGTATCCAAGTCCTGACGTAAGACCGATGCCGAGGGCAATAATGTTTTTCAGTGCCCCCCCAAGCTCGACACCGAGAAAATCATCGTTGGTGTATACACGGAAAGCCTGATTCATAAACAGCTCCTGGACACGGGTCTGTACGTACTCAGACGTGCCGGACACTGCGACAGTGGTCGGCTGCTGCTCTGCCACTTCTTCTGCGTGGCTTGGCCCTGAAAGTACTGCCATTCCCTGAAAAGAAAGACCGGCCCACTCTTCTTCGAGAATTTGCGATACCCTTAAAAACGATTCAGGCTCAATACCTTTAGCCGCGTGTACAACTATAGTGTCCTTCTGAAGATACGGCATTAAATCCCGGGCGATTTTTCTGACGGCTCCGCTCGGGACCGCAAGAACAATAAAGGAAGCCTCTGCTGCTGCTTCCTTTATGTCCGTTGTAGCCACTATATTTTCCGGCAGTACAATCCCTTTTAAATAGCCTTCGTTTTTGTGTGTGGTGTTAATTTCTTCAGCCAGCGCTTCTCTGCGGCACCAAAGACGCACCCCATGCTGATTTTTTCCTAACACAGAAGCCAGGGCCGTTCCCCAGCTCCCTGCTCCGATAACAGCTGCCTGTTTTTTCATGCTTTTAACTCCTTTTATCCTTCACTGCTCTTTTTATACAATGAGCTTTCATTGCCACGCAGCAGGCGGACGATATTTGTACGGTGCTTCCATATCGAAAGAAGGCCGAGGAAAACGGTTAAATACAAATAGGTCTCTGGATGTCCGTTGGTGGACTGGGTATAGAAAACCGCAACCGGGGTCAAAACAGCAAACAATAGAGAACCAAGAGACACGTAACCGGTAACTGCAATAGCTGCAATCGCTATGATTCCGACATAGATTGCCGGAAAAAAGACGAGTACGCTGATAACTCCGATGGCCGTGGCCACGCCTTTACCGCCGCGGAAGCCGAAATAGACCGGCCAGTTATGCCCAAGCACAGCGGCAAGACCGCCAAGAGCGGGAGCCAGGCCCTCCATCTGGCTTAACGACAAAAATCCTGGCAGCAGGCCCGAGGCTGCCCATTGAAAAAAGAAGCCGAGCCAGACGGCCACCATTCCCTTCAGCACGTCCAAAAGCAGCACCACCACCGCCCATTTCGTGCCCAGGACCCGGCGGGTGTTGGTAGCACCGGCATTGCCGCTTCCAACAGAACGCACATCCACCTTTTTTATACGCTGTACAAATAGATAACTAAAACTAACTGAGCCGATTAGATAGCCAATCACAACTGCAAGAATTACTCCCATTGCACTCTCCCCTTACCAAACCATTTCCGTCTGCTATTCGTTTTTCTTTCTGGCCACGATTCGAAGCGGTGTGCCTTCAAACGAGAAAGCTTCGCGGCATTTGTTTTCCAAATACCTGCGATATGAAAAATGCAGCAGCTCCGGGTCATTTACAAACAACACAATAACCGGAGGGCCTGAGGCGACCTGTGTTGCAAAATTAATACGCAGGCGTTTGTTACTGTGAGTTGGGGTCGGGTTCATAATCACCGCATCCATAATAACTTCATTTAGCACGTTGGTAGGCACCCGTACGTGATGATTTTCAGCCACCTGACGCACTACCGGAAGCAGGTTCTGCATTCTCCGCTTCGTTTTGGCAGACAGGAAAACGATCGGTGCATAGTCCAGGAACTGGAACTCCTCCCGAATTTCTTCGGTGAACCGGTGCATCGTTTTGTCGTCTTTTTCCACTACATCCCATTTGTTAACTACAATAACGATAGCCCGGCCGGAGTCGTGCGCGTAGCCTGCTACTTTTTTGTCCTGCTCCCGGATGCCTGCTTCGCCGTCGAGAACGACAACAGCTACATCAGCCCGTTCCATGGCACGCATCGCCCGGAGAACACTGTATTTTTCTGCTTTTTCATACACTTTTCCGCGCCGGCGCATTCCTGCCGTGTCAATGATGCTGTATTTCTGGTCGTCTTTTTCGAACTCCGTGTCCACCGCATCCCTCGTTGTACCGGGAATTTCGCTCACAATTACCCGTTCTTCTCCGAGCACTGCGTTCACGAGAGAGGATTTCCCCACGTTCGGCTGGCCGATGACTGCCATATGAATCGTGTCATCGTCCTTTTCTTCTTCATCCTCCACGGGAAACCGTTCGAGTACTTCATCAAGCAGATCACCAAGGCCAAGCCCGTGGGAGCCGGAAATCGGAAATACTTCTCCGAGTCCAAGGGAGTAAAACTCATACATCTGCTCACGCATTTCATAGTTGTCTATTTTATTCACGGCCGTGATGACCGGTTTTTTGGATCGAAGCAGAATATCTGCGACTTCTTCATCTGAAGCCGTAATGCCGTCCCGCCCGTTCACGATAAAAATAATGACGTCTGCCTCATCGATAGCAAGCTTAGCCTGCTCCCGAATTTGAGTGAGCAGAGGTTCATCATTCAGTTCGATGCCTCCGGTGTCAATCACGTGAAAGAAGCGATGCAGCCATTCACCTTCCCCGTAAAGCCTGTCTCTTGTAATACCCGGCTCGTCTTCGACGATAGCCATTCGTTCTCCGATAATACGGTTAAATATTGTTGATTTGCCGACATTTGGCCTGCCGACAATGGCGACTGTAGGTTTTACCATCATTTTGATTCCTTTCTGTCTCTAAATCTATCTTCATTATCATAACATGAAACAGATCCGTTCCTCTCCCCCAAATTTGTATCCAGCGGGTAAAACAAGGAAAAAACCAGGCACGAAAAATGCGCCTGGTTGCTTTCACTTAATTTATATCGAACGCCGGCTGTATACAGAAGTGTCAATGCCGCGCTCTTTCAGCCAGTGGGCCGTTTCTCCGCGCAGAACAATGGGAGCCTTTTGCAGTTCATGAATGTTTTGAGCCCCGACCGCTGTCATTACTGTTTTCAGTTCCTCCTGTATCTGCCGGAGAAAAGAAGCGGCGCCCTCTGCTCCGCTTTCTTTCGCTTCCCGCAGGACGGCGCCTGCCATTCCGCTTGCACTGCCTCCAAGTGCAATAATCCTTGCGACGTCCAGGCCGTGCCTTACACCTCCTGAGCCAATCACGCTGCCAGGGTGCCAGGCGTGTACGGTTTCGGCGATGGCCGCCGCTGTAGGGATACCCCATTGATCGAAAAAAGCAAACGGACGATCCCGTCTTTTGTTTTCAATCATGGAAAAATTCGTCCCTCCGCTGCCCCCCGCGTCAATAATGGCTACTCCGGAGCTGCGCAGCTTGGCTGCCGTTTCAAAAGAAATGCCAAACCCTACTTCTTTTACAATTACCGGAACAGAAAGCTCATTCGCAATACGTTCAATCCGGTCCAGGGCTCCCTGGAAATCCCTGTCCCCTTCAGGCATAACAAGCTCCTGAATGACGTTCAAATGAATCTGAAGAGCATCAGCCTGAATCATTTCAACCGCCTGGACAGCCTGCTCCACGCTTACTTCACTTCCCGTATTGGCAAAAATAACACCATCAGGATTTTTTTCCCGTACGATTTTGTATGTATAGGATTCCTGCTCATTTTTGATGGCCGATGTTTGGGATCCGACTGCCATAGCAACGCCAGTTGCTGCTGCAGCTTCTGCCAGTGACGCGTTAACAGCGGCTGTTTCACTGCCGCCTCCACCCGTCATTGCATTAATAAGAATCGGCGAACTTAACGAAAGTCCGCCGATTTCTACTGATGCATCTGTATAAAGAGAAGCTGAGTCAGGCAGACTTTGATGGACAAATTGAATGTCATCTAAACTGCTTTCGGCTGAAAAACCTGTGGATAAAGCATATTCAATGTGATCCTGTTTCCGCCTAGCCCGCGACACAAGCAAATCTCCTTACTTTTTATATTTTTTCAACTGATCGCCGACCATATCTCCAAGAGAGAAGCCAGCGTGATCTTCTTCCGGTGCTTCGTATTCGCTTTGAACTTTCGAATCACTGGTTTCAGGATTTTCAAGTTCTCTGATGCTTAAGGAAATACGATGCTCGGCAGGATTAATATCAAGTACTTTTGCTGTAACTGCCTGCCCTTCTTCAAGCACCTCTCCCGGCGTTCCGATGTGACGGTTCGCGATTTGGGAAATGTGGACAAGACCTTCCACTCCAGGAGCCACTTCAACGAATGCGCCGAAGCTGACCAGTCGTTTTACCTGACCATCAATAACATCTCCGGCTTCGATTTGTCCTTCAATAGTTGTCCATGGTCCAGGAAGGGTATCTTTAATCGACAGAGAAACTCTTTCGCTGTCCGGATCAACAGCTAAGATTTTTACTTCGATCTCATCGCCTTCGTTGACGATTTCTCCTGGTGATTCTACACGGTGATGAGCCATCTGCGAAATGTGGACAAGACCGTCGACACCGCCGACATCCACAAATGCGCCAAAGTTAGTCAGGCGCTGCACTGTTCCTTTCACCGTATCTCCTACATTCAAGTTTTCAAGCACTTCTTTCTTCTTCACTTCGGCCTCCTCGTCCAGAACAGCACGCTGAGATAAAATCAGCTTGTTTTCTTCCGGATCTATTTCTGCAATTTTTAGTCTTAATGTTTTCCCTTGATAATCTGAAAAATCCTCCACGTAATATCTTTCCACGAGCGAAGCCGGGATAAAGCCACGCACGCCTAGATCGACCACAAGCCCGCCTTTGACAATTTCAGCCACCTGGGCTTCAATAACATCGCCGGATTCATACTTTTCCTGAAGCTCGCCCCAGGATTTATCAGCAAGTGCTGCCCGGCGGGAGAGAACCAGCTCATCATCTTCCATTTTTGTTACTTTGAATTCGAGCTGATCTCCTTCCTTGAGCACATCGTCTACTTTTTCTACGTGCAGGCTTGAAAGTTCGCTGATCGGAATAACCGCATCCACTTTATAACCGGCATCCGCGTACGCCTGTTTTTCCTCTACCTTTGTTACTGTGGCAGTAATGATATCTCCCACGTTAAACTCTTTCATACCTTCAAGTTCGTTGTTCATTTCATCTGCCATTGACCATTGCCTCCTTCAGTGTCCTTAAATCCTGTCTATGGGGTTTTTGGGGATTTTGAAGTGTTAACCGGACTGCAGCTGGCTGGTGCCTGTCTTTGCCTGATGATGAACGGCTTTAATTTCTTCCATGATTACTTCGGTCGCTTCTTCAGCTTTCGCTTTATTCGTCCGAAGGTCCTGCATAGGCACCGGCCGGCCTATCACTACATTCACACGCCTGAACAGACCGTAACGGCCGCTGATAGCAACCGGAACTACTGCTGCGTCTGAACGGAGAGCAAAAAAACCGGCGCCGGTTAATCCTTTTCCTATTTCCCCGCTTTTACTCCTAGTACCCTCAGGAAAAAGACATAAAACCTGTCCCTCGTTTAAAAATTGAATTCCCTGTTTTAATGACTTTCGGTCTACCACGCCTCTGCGGACGGGAAACGCTCCGACAAAATACATAATAAAACCCAGAATTTTTTTATTAAACAATTCGCTTTTAGCCATAAAGTGCACTTTTCTGCGAATATGAGTGGCAAGCAGAGGCGGATCAAAGTTGCTGATATGATTCGAACAGATCAGAACCGGCCCTTCCTTCGGCACGTTCTCTCTTCCGGTCACCCGGACACGCATAAAAATAACCGCAAGAAAGTAAGCAGAATACTTTACGATATTATACATCATGAGACTGATTCACCTTCTCTTCTGCGAGCGCTGTGATCCTGGTGATAACTTCCGGGATGGTAAGAGCAGTCGTATCAATCTCCACAGCATCCTCTGCTTTTTTTAGCGGAGAATGCTCCCTGGCTTTATCGAACTCGTCCCGGTGAATGATCGCTTCATAAATTTCATCGTAATCCGCCGGGGTGCCACGCTCCTGCACCTCCTTGTACCTTCGAAGTGCACGCTCTTCTGCTGAAGCAACCAGGAATATTTTTAATTCCGCATCCGGAAGAATGGTAGTGCCGATATCCCGGCCATCGAGCACCGCTCCCTTTTCTGCCGCAAGCCGGCGCTGCTTCAGAGCCATTTCCTCACGTACACCAAGGTGAGCCGCGGTCAGAGATACAACGCTGTCCACCTCGCTCGTACGGATAGCTTCAGACACGTCTTCCCCGTCGAGGTATACTTCGCTCACCTTCGGGTTACCGACAAGACGGATGCTGGCGGCTTTTAACAGCTCCGTCATTTTTCCACCGTCGTCCAGGGGCGTGCCTGTGCGCAGCGCCTTTAACGACAGCGCCCGGTACATTGCTCCTGTATCGATGTATGTATAATCAAGCTGCACGGCACATCCTTTCGATACAGTGCTTTTCCCAGCACCGGCCGGCCCGTCAATAGCAATATTGATTTTCCTCATCCTCCTGCACCCCGCCCATTAGATTGTTGAACATGTAGCATCTGCTCATCATTTTCAAAACTAACATATTTCGTCCCGTTTGCATATATGGCACCTGCCGAACTTTTCATTTCCCGGTACTTTACAAACAGAAAAAGACCGCTTCGGCGGTCTAACATACTAGCTTCCGATTCGTTTTTCATGTTTCGCTGCGGAGCGCTGCCGTTCAAAGCAGTATCGTATTACTGCCTGACGCTCTTTTTCGGCCAGATCCAAAAACTCCATGCTTGCCCTCTTCGGCCGGCGCTCTTCTTTTTCCAGCACTCTTCTAACCGCAGCAGTACAATGCAGGTAATGCATCGCCCCGTCCTCCATTGGAAAAGCGAGCGTGATCTGCACCTGTTCATCTTCAAGCAGCTTTGCTTTTGGCGGCACGACGATCATGCATCCACCGCCGCTCACATTTACCGTCACCGTAGTGAACGGACGGTAATGGCCGTGTACAGCTGTATTGACGCTTGTTTCCACGCGTACATAATTTCTGCGCTGCACCCGCTGCCATTCCTTTTTTGCAGGCCGTTCAATGATCAGTGCTGGTATGTGCCCTTTTTGACGGGAAAGCACTTTAGAACGAAACGAATAAACAGCACTGTCCTCCCCGACAAACCATACATGGACTGCTCTGCCTGCCTGAAAGGCAATAATTTTACCAGTCTCTTTTTCTGCAGGCATAGCAATCGTGAACGTATGTTCATCTGCATCAAGCAGCTGGGATTTATATTGGGTATCGTTGTCATGTGGTTCTTTCGTTTTTATGTTTTCATGCAGATGCCAAACGCTTCCAATCTCGTACAATAGCTAAAACCCCTTTTACTATATATATCGGATAAAAAGAAACAGTGTTAAATTTCTGTTGCACCGGCACCAGCCTGCTCCCGTACATATTTTGTCAGCTCGGCCGTGATTTCATAGCGCAGAAACGGTGTGATTAAATAAATACCGTTAAAATAGCGGAGCGTTTCATCAATCAGTTCTTTTGCGATAGCGATGCCTTCCCGTTGGGCTGCTTCGGAATCGTTCCCGCAGGCCGCCATCCGCTTCCGCGTATCCCCGGTTAACTGAATCCCCGGAACCTCATTGTGAAGAAACTCTGCATTTCCCGCGCTCACAAGAGGCATGATGCCGATAAACACGGGCGCTCCGAGTCCCCTGACCGCTTCATGGATCGTTTCAATCCGTTCAATGTCATACACCGGCTGGCTCATAAAATAATGCGCCCCTGCATTCACTTTCTTTTCCAGCCTTTTTACAGCTTTATCAATATGAAGCACATTCGGGTTAAACGCTCCCCCGATGGAGAAATTCGTCTTTTCTCCAAGGGACTTCCCGGAAAACAGCCGCCCTTCGTTCATTTCCCGTATCAGAGAGATAAGGGATACGGAGTTCGCATCATATACAGACTTCGCCCCTGGAAAATCCCCGACCTTCGAAGGATCGCCGGTAATCGCCAGCAGGTCCCGCACGCCAATTGTGTGAAGCCCCAGCAGATGGGACTGCAGGCCGATCAGATTCCGGTCCCGGCAGGCGATATGCAAAAGTGGCCTGGCAGAGGTCTGCTGCTTGAGCATAGCTCCCATAGCGAGATTGTCAATCCGCGGGGAAGCAAGGGAATTATCGGCAAGCGTAACTGCATCCGCTCCTGCGTCATGAAGCGCCTGGGATCCGCGTATAAATTTTCCTGTTTTCAGTTTTTTCGGTGGGTCAAGCTCTACGATGACCGCTTTCTCGGTTTTCACTTTTTCATGGAGGGGCACAACCGGTTCCTTATCGGCTGTCGCCTCAGCCGCCGGAGCTTTTACCTTTACCGGGCGCTTCGTCTTTTCCGGAACGTCGTGTTTAACGGCTTCCGCTATCATGCGGACATGCTCAGGCGTCGTGCCGCAGCAGCCGCCAATCAGACGGATGCCCTGTTCTTTAAAGCGGAAAGCCTGCTTATAAAAGTACTCCGGGTTGGACTGGTACACGTAACGACCGTCATACCAGTTTGGAAGACTGGCGTTAGGATAAGCCGAATAATATGCCCGTCCGGTTAATTCCGCCTGCTCAAGCGATTTCAATATATGATACGGGCCCATCCTGCAGTTGAGTCCGACCACTGAAGCGCCGGCATCCTCGATCCGGCTGAAGGCTTCAGTGATCTGCACTCCCCCATGCATGACACCGACATCACCAAGTGCCACCTGGGCAATAACAGGAATCTCTTCATCTTTACTGCGGATGTAACGGACGATCTGCAGAAGCTCGGGGAGGTCGTAAAACGTTTCGAGCAGCAGACCATCCACCGGTTCCGCCAAAAAGACATTCACCTGTTCCTGCAGCGCCTGATTTAGAAACTCATCTGAATGTTCGCTCACCTGAACGCCTTTAATCCCTCCGACTGTAGCAAATACATAAGCCGAGCCGCCGGAAGCCTTCCTAGCCAGCCGCACGCCGGCCCGGTTAATATCCTGCACTTTATCTTCAAGCCCGTAGCCTTCAAGCTTCACCCGGTTCGCCGCGTAGGTATTTGTCTGGAGAATATCCGCCCCGGCTTCTGCGTATTCCCGGTGAGCATGCTCCACAGCCTCAGGGTCCGTTAAATTCATAGCTTCAAACGAGCCCTTATAGCCTTTCTGGTAAAGATACGTGCCCATTGCCCCGTCGCCGATCAAAATCGAGAAATCGAGTTTTTCGAGTACGTTCATAGCCTTGCCCCTCTCCTGCTTGTGCTTATGAGTTACAGCGCTCTGAGCGCCTGTTCGAGATCTTCAATTAAATCGTCCTTATCCTCTATGCCGATGCTGAAGCGGAGAAGACGGTTATCAACGCCGTTTTGAACCCGTACCGCTTCCGGCATATCTGCGTGTGTCTGTGTTGCCGGATACGTAATAAAGCTTTCAACCCCGCCCAGACTTTCTGCAAACGTGATGATTTTAATGTTTCGTAAAAATGAATCTACCCACTCTTCGTTTTCAAGACGGAAGGAGAGCATTCCGCCCCGGCCCGAGTAAAGCACGTCTGTTACCTTTTCATGACCGCTGAGATACTCTGCGATGGCTTTGCCGTTTTCTGTATGCTGCTTCATGCGGAGTTTTAAGGTTTTCATCCCCCGCATCAGCAGCCAGGAATCAAACGGGCTTAAAATTGTACCCATGCCGTTTTGAAGTGCCCCAATTTTTTCAGAAAGCTCGTCCACATTGGATACAATCAGTCCGGCAATCAAGTCATTGTGTCCGCCTAAATATTTCGAGGCCGAGTGCACCACAATGTCCGCCCCTTCTTCTATCGGGCGCTGAAGCACTGGCGTATAAAACGTATTGTCCACAATAAGCCAGGCACCGTGCTTTTTCGCGAGCAGCGAAAGCTCCTTCAGATCCGCTTCCTGCATCAGCGGGTTCGTTGGCGTCTCGATAAACAGCGCTTTTGTTTTATCTGTTATCAGCTGTTCAAATGCTTCGAGATCCCTCGGGTCACCGTATGTAACCGTGACGCCCCAGTGCCGCCATCCTTCTTCGAACAGACGGTACGTGCCGCCGTAAATATCGCTTGTTGCAATCACTTCATCACCGGTTTCAAATATCGCAAACAGCGTCTGGATCGCAGCCATCCCCGAGCTGAGGGCAAACCCGTGTTTACCTCCTTCAAGCGCGGCGATACCGTTTTCAAGCAGGTCCCTCGTCGGGTTGGCCGTCCGGGAATAGTCGTATCCCGTCGATTCTCCTATACCTGTATGTTTATACGCTGTGGAAAAATAAACAGGAGGATTGATCGCTCCGGTCCGCGGGTCGGAATTATTACCCAGTTGTGCCAGGATGGTTTCTATCTGCAGTTGCTTTGACATGTCACAGCCCTCATTTCTGTAAAATTAATGCATTAAATGTACGAAAAGGCCTTCTTCCTTAGACAGAAGAAGACCTTGGCATGCAATACTTCTTCTCATCTCGCAAGCACAGCTTGCAGGAGTTAGCACCTGACCGCTTCACCTGCGGCTGGTTGCTGAGACTTCCAAGGGCCGATCCCTCCATCTCTCTTGATAAGAAACGTTATATGATTACTTTCCAAAGTACATGAAACGAATCGATATTGCAAGTAACCTTTTTATTCCGGTGCAATATCAACATGCAGCTGGTTTTCATTGCCACAGACGCAGCGGCGAAAACCTGTTTCCATTTCCCCGGCCTTGTTCTTTCTGCCGCGTAGAATGTACTTTTCCCCGCATTTTGGACAGCGGATAACAACGCGGTAACGGCGGTCTTCTGACATAGTAGCTTCGTCCTTTCGAGTTGTTATTTCGCATTGGCTTTATTTGCTTTCGACAACGCAAACCACCACAAAAATAGCATGAACGGGATAAGATAATACAGAATATTGCCTAAAGAAGCGCTTAATATATAGTCGTACAGCCCGTGGAAGATAAGCGGAATCGCAAGAGCAAGAAAAAAAGAGAAGAGGCGCCTGCCATGACGGGAGGCGCGTTTCGCTGATACCGCATAATAACCCATAATCACACCCAGGAGCGCATGCACCGTCACTGGGAGCAGGGCTCTGGTAACAGCCGTTTCTATGCCGTTTGCAATTAAGTACAGGATGTTTTCAAGCGAAGCAAAGCCAAGCGACAGGGAAAGCCCGTAAATAACACCGTCGTAAGTATTTTTAATCGGGGCAAATCGAAGCACAAACGTATACAGGAGGAAAAACTTGATGCCTTCCTCGAGCAAGGCCGCCTGGGTATACTGCGCCGCAAAAAGCGGCATGCTTACCCCTTCTGTTTCAAGCGCATGTTCGATCACAAGCACCGGGAATACAATCAGTACCCCTATGACAAACGCACGGATGACCGGCAGCCTCCGCTCCACGTCCGCCCGGCGTTTTAATGTGAAATATATCAGTAAAGCAACAGCCGGCGCCAGGGCCGCCATAATCAGTGCGATCACCTTTCGTTCTCACCCTCTCTTGTTAAACGTATCGTATCATGCTATGTTCAAATTCGTAAAAGAATAATGCCAGCCACAGCCGGGCCGACGAGGAGGAATTGAAATGAAAAAAATACTAGTTATCCACACAGGCGGCACGATCGCCATGACCCAGACAGAAGAAAGCGGCGTGGAGCCGGGGCTTCACAACCCTTTAAGCCACTGGAGCCGCATTGCCAATCAAATTGCTGAGATTGTTACGAGCGATTTCCTGCATCTCCCGTCTCCTCATATTACTCCGGAGCACATGCTCTCTTTACACGAGCATATGCTTGAAAAGCTTTCCGAGGATACATATGACGGTGTCGTTATTACGCATGGCACTGACACCCTGGAAGAAACTGCCTATGCGCTCGATCTTTTTCATGACAAAGACCTGCCGGTGGTAGTGACAGGCGCAATGCGTTCTAGCAACGAAATCAGCGCTGACGGCCCCCAGAATTTCCTGGCAGCGGTCCGTACTGCCGCAAGCGAGAAAGCCCGGAGCATCGGAGTTCTCGTCGTTTTAAACGAAGAAATCCATTCTGCAAAAAACGTGACAAAAACCCATTCGTCCAATATTGCCACATTTCAGAGTCCGCAATACGGTCCGCTCGGCTTTGTGACGAACAACGAAATATTTATCCATCACTACCCGGCAAGCCGCGAGCATTTTTCGCCGGTCCATATGAATAAGAAGGTTCTACTTTTAAAAATGGCAGCCGGCATGGATGCTGCTTTGCTTTCCCCGCTGCTTAACCAGCCGCTTGACGGTATTATTATCGAAGCATTCGGTCAGGGCAACATTCCTCCAACCATCGTTCCGCTGCTTGAGGATTCGATTGCCAAACAGGTGCCTGTGGTCCTTGTTTCCCGCTGCCACAGCGG
This sequence comes from Marinococcus sp. LNHM4E3-1, assembly GCF_056034405.1. NCBI lineage: Bacteria > Bacillati > Bacillota > Bacilli > Caryophanales > Bacillaceae > Marinococcus > Marinococcus sp. LNHM4E3-1. The sequence goes on from NZ_JBQLID010000007.1 coordinate 93,985, forward strand.
TGTCGTCCAGGCTACCTACAGCTATGAAGGAGGCGGCTACCAGCTGAAGCAAAAGGGCGTTATTTTTACGAACGGGCTGAACGGCCAGAAGGCGCGCCTGAAGCTGCTCGCTGCCCTCGATGAAAAACGGCCGCTCGAAGCTATCCGCGACTGCTTTGAACACATTGAGTAGCATCCCCTCCACATTAAAAAAGCCACCAGTTTATTAAAACGAAGTGGCTTTTTTTCGTGCTATATTTTCCGCTATTTTCTCTCCATGAAAGCGTCCGTTTTCGATAAATATCTCGTTCGCTTCATCTCCTGCGGCTATAACTCCGGCAATATAAACGTTTTCCCGGTTTGTTTCCATCGTTTCCTCATCAAAGGACGGACGGCCTGACTGTTCATCAACAGCAATACCGAGCTGGCGGAAAAAAGCTCTCGATGGATGATAGCCGGTCATGGCGAAAACAAAATCAGCCGGCACGGAATGGGAGACGCCCCCTTGTTCATAAACAACCTGATCGGGCTCAATACGCACCACGTCTGCTTCAAATTCCATCCGGGCTGCGCCGCGCCGGACCATTGCCTGAAAATCGGGGAGGATCCACGGCTTAATGCTTTTAGAATACTCCTCTCCCCGGTAGAGAACCGCCACCTGAGCGTTCACCTGCTCAAGAGCAAGAGCAGCGTCTACAGCTGAATTTCTCCCGCCAATAATAACGATTTTCTGATTAAAATGAGGATGGGCTTCTTCAAAGTAATGCTTTACATGCGGCAGGCTTTCTCCAGGCACGCCCATATGATTTGGATTATCATAGTAGCCGGTGGCTATGATAACGTGAGGAGCTTTCCACTCCCGGGTCTCACCCTGCAGCGTTTCAGTTTGCACCAGATAACCTTCCTCCGTTTCCAGGATCGTCTGCACTTCTTCGTAATTGTAAATACGCAGTTTTTCCGCTTCCGCTACTTTGCGGTAATAAACTAAAGCCTCCTGGCGCCGGGGCTTTCGGTCTACAACCGGAAAAGGATGGCCGCCGATTTCAAGTTTATCCGCAGAGCTGAAAAACGTCTGGTGTACGGGGTACTCATAAATGCTGTGGACAATATTTTTCTTTTCGATAATAGCTGCATCAATTCCCCGGCGCTTTAATGCGATCGCTGCTGCCAGACCGCAAGGCCCGCCCCCAATAATAATTACTTGCTCATTCATATTCATACTCCTTTATTCACTGTTGGAATGACTGTTTCTCAGCACAAACAGGTGCGTTTCCGCCGGGGCACCGTGGCGCATCGGTATGCTGGTCGTGCCGTAGCCGTTGCTGATAAACAAAGCCTGGTATTTTTCATCGTACCAGCCCCCCTTTAATTTCGGCCCCCAGCCGAAAAGCCGGATTTGACCGCCATGGGTATGTCCGGTAAGCATATACACCGCCCGTTCGGAAAAAGGGCCGTACCGGTAATACGCTTCCGGATTGTGGGCAATAAGTAGGTCTGCCTCTGGCACAAGCGCCGGATTACGGTAGGATTCGTAAAAGCGTTCCTCTCCGAAGGACGCGATCGTAAAATCACTTTCCTTTAACGTGTATGCATTTTTTTCAAGAATTTCGATGTCCTCCTGATGCAGAAGCGGCCTAAGCCATCTGCGGCCCACCTGCAGATCGTGGTTTCCCCAGACAAACACGACCGGGGCATGACTGCGGAGCAGGCGGAGATTCTGTCTGATACGTTCAGCTGGCACGCCCAGCTCGGTCAGGTCACCGCCAATAATAACCAGATCAGGCTTCCGTTCGAGCTGCCGGAATAATGCAGGCGATATCCGCCGGCGGTGAATATCGGTGATGAAAAAAATGGAGGAGCCCTCCACCTCCGGCGGCAGATTTTTATATTCCAGCTCATGAGTTCTTACTTTATTCTGCCATGTTTCCTGCAGGACTCTGCCGGCATACAGCACAGAAAAAAGAAGAGGAGCCAGCAGCCATTTTTTCATGATGGAACCCCTCTTTTCCTTTATAAAATTTGAACGTTTCCGGACAATTTAAAAACGAGTATACGTATACCGTTTATCTCCGCTATACTTATGTAAGGGAAAAACTGACCGGAAAGAAGGTATTTAAACGATGGATCTTATTGTCTTTTTAGCAGGAGCCGCTTTATTTGGAGGAGGCTTTTTTTTGCTTTTATATTTTCTGTTCAGAAAAAAACCGCTCACCTGGCCGTTTGTATTAATGATTTTTGGCGTGATTGCCTGTTTTGTCGGCCTTCTTTTATCTTCACCACTGACAGAAACTTCTGCCGCGTTCATTTCTACTGAAACATACTCATGATGAACGGGGATGCCAGGGCGGTAATGACAATCAATATAAATGCGGCCAACAGCGTATGGGGAAGAGTCAGCATTGGACTCTCTTCTTCCTCCGGCTCTTCCTCTTTTCCGGAGTAGCGTGAACGCCTTAAAGCCTCCTGGTGCTCCTCTTCACCCGAAGTCTCCCCGCCTGCACTGCCACGTCGGCGGCTGAGGCGGCTCCGATCTGCATCCGGATGCTTTGCATTTTCCTCCGTACCGGCGTTTCGCTTTTCCATACGTGTTTTATTCATGCTTCGCTCTCTCCCTTCCGAAAAACAGCTCCTCCAGTCGTATTTCCCACGGGGCTGTTTCTTTTTCTTTCTCTGCTCCCTGATGCTCACGAAAAGGAAGCCTGTGCCCGCATATATCGCAGCAAGGTTCGGGACGTTTCATTAACGCTTCCCCAAAAACCTGCAGTAATAAACGTCTCCGGCAGTCTTCGTTATTTTCTAACCATTGTATCATAACCTTCAGCTTTTTCTGCTTTTCAAACGATCGCTGCTGCACCTGCTTTTCCAGCTCTTCCAGAAGCTCTGCCTCAGGCTTCCCCGGGTATTTTTCAAAATAGTAAGTAAGAAAACGGGCAGCAGTTTCTGTCCATCCCATTCTGTTTATCAGGTTATCTGTTATTTCTCCCCGGCTGCTTTGGGCTGCCGCAGCCAGTGCGGAGCCGAGTTCATTCACAGGGGGGAGCTCTGCTTCCATCAGCATCTGCGGAATAATGATGTCTTCCTCCAGGTAGAGCACCGCCGCCCATGCCTGTCTACCGTCCCTTCCAGCTCTTCCGATTTCCTGAATATACGATTCTGCATCTTTTGGAAAATGATAATGAAGAACAAATTCGACGTTAGCTTTATTCAGCCCCATACCAAAGGAATTTGTGCACACTACGACGTCCAGGTCGCCGTGTAAAAACTGCTGCTGGATCATCAGCCTGGCCTCATTTTCAAGCCCGCCGTGATAAGACTCCACCCGGTGGGAGGTTTTTTCCTGGAGCAGCGCTTTAAGCTCTTCGCATTTTTTCCGGCTCGATACGTAAACCAGTCCGGGACCGGGAGCCTTCTGAACGAGCTCGACCATCTCTCTTTTCTTTTCCCGCTCACTCGTGCACCGTTGGACAAACAGAGCAATATTTGCACGATCCACCGAATGAATGAATTCTTCCGGCGCTTTCATCTGCAGCTGTTTTTTAATGTCAAGCTGTACTTCCGGAGTCGCCGTTGCCGTGAAAGCTGCCATACAGGGACGTCCCAGTGCTTGCCGAACCGGCCCGATTTTTAAATAATCCGTCCGGAACTCGTGCCCCCACTGGGAAATACAGTGGGCCTCGTCCACTACCATCATTGACACTTTTACACTCTTCAGCCGCTCTACAATAAACGGCAGGGAGAGAGCTTCTGGAGATATATACAAAAGCTTTAACGACGAAAGCCGGCTGAGCACCCGGGATTTCTCCTCCGGGCTCATAAAGCTGTTGTAGGCGGCGGCTGCTTTAATATGTCTTGCCCGCAGCTCCTGGAGCTGATTATCCATCAAAGACAAAAGCGGGGAAACGACAATTGTCAGGCCGCTCTTCATTAAAGCGGGCAGCTGAAAGCAGATGGACTTGCCGCTTCCAGTCGGCAGAACGGCCAGGGTGTCCGTATCTGCCAGCAGCGCATCCACGATCGGCTCCTGGTACTCATGCAGAGAAGGAAAGCCAAAGTATTTATTCAGCGCTTCTGTTTTTCCGCTCACCTTTTTCCCCTCCTTTCGCCAGTGCAAGCCGGATCGCAAAATATGTCACGTCCCCGCCCAGCTGTTCTTTCAGCGCCTTCAGCTTAAACGTATCAAGAGAAGCAGCCACCCGGCGTATGGCTTCCTGCTGCTTTGGCGGAACCAGATGGTCAATGGAAAATCCTTCGACCTCGCCGGCAATTTCCACAAAATGGTCTTCAATGGTACTCTCCTTTAAACGGCGGGCACGGGCGACCTCTTCGAGTGACAGTCCCCTGTTTATAAAATCAAGCGTCTTTTCAGCTGTGACGGTAAGCTGAGGATTTCCTCCGGCATCCAGGCATTCATAAAGAACAGTGCCCGGCCGGCTCTCCGCTTTTTTTATTAAGGTGTGCACCGTGCCCTGAAACAAATACTCAATTTCGGCCTTTTCCATGCCCTGGATACGCGCTATCTGATCTGTCGTTTTACCGAGAGTTTCCGCTCCCGTCAGCTTGTATACAAATATAAATGCCTGTATCTCCTTCAGTTCATGCAAGCAGCTCTTTATTTCTTCATATAACCTGTTCATGGCAGTGTATCTTTCCGCTCCCCATGCCGACAGCTTTTGTTTTACCCACTCCTGTGCTGATACATCCTGGATAATAGGCACAAACTGTTTTTTCTGCTGATACAGGTGGGAGAGTGTCTGAATCAACAGAGCAATCCTTCTCCAAAACTGCCGTCCCGTGTCGCGGTACGCCCAACCGTCAAAGCCTGCTTCTTCCAGTATTTTCTCCCACGGTTCAATAGCAGCGGCAGCCTCTGCACCCGGGATTCCTCCGGCCTCCAGCCAGCCGCGTTGATAAAAAGAGGCGGTAATGTGTTCAAACTGCGGTTTGTCGAGCCTGGCCAGGGCCCCGAACAGGTCCTTCGATTGAAACCACTTGGCGTCTGTGATCGTCTGGGAGGACCGCTTTCCAGACAAAAGGTGATAGGCAGAAGCGTCTGTACGTTCTCCGCGGAGCCTTTTTAATGCTATCAGGATCATCGCCTCTTGAAACAGCAATACGCCTCTTCCTTTCTATTCGTTCATCAAAATGCCACAAGTTAGGCTGTGTGGGGCGTTTCATATCTGTTGAAAAGTTTATCACGAAGAAATACAATATGGAATAGACCTTACGACGCTCTTCAATCAAGCGCATAAGTTTATAGATATCCGATCACATGGAGGGACACAGATGGCGAAATACACCATTGTTGATAAAGATACATGTATCGCCTGCGGTGCCTGCGGGGCAGCAGCTCCCGATATTTTCGATTACGATGAGGAAGGTCTGGCCGAAAACATCGTCGATGATAACCAGGGTACAGAGAGCATTCCGGACGACCTTGAAGAAGATATGATCGACGCTTTTGAAGGCTGCCCGACCGATTCCATCAAAGTAGCGGAGGAACCGTTTGGCGGTGACCCGTTTAAATTCGAATAAGCACCGTGCCCTCAGGCTGCTGGGGGTTTTTTTACAGATTCTGTTCCCTGCCTTTCTTCCGTCTTTCATTCCTGCTATAATGCAGGAGATGTTTACTATACATATTGAAGGAGGAGATTGCCTTGGCAGAAAACAAAGAAGTGGAAGTGCTCATTGAAATTCCGACAGGCAGCCAGAACAAATACGAATTTGATAAAGATAAAGGTGTCTTTAAACTCGACCGCGTGCTTTTCTCTCCGATGTTTTATCCAGCAGAATACGGTTACATCGACGACACGCTGGCGCTCGACGGAGACCCGCTTGACGTACTTGTACTCGTTACCAATCCAACATTTCCAGGCTGCGTCATTGATGCCCGGGTCATTGGCTATTTAAACATGATCGATGACGGGGACGAGGATCAGAAGCTGCTCGCTGTACCAACGGAGGATCCACGTTTTGAAGGAGTAACTACGCTTGATGATGTACCGCAGCACAAGCTAGATGAAATCTCCCACTTTTTCCAGACGTACAAAGAGCTTGAAAAGAAAACGACTAAAATCGGCGGCTGGGAAAACGAAGCAGAAGCAGCTAAGCTTGTACAGGAATCCATCGACCGTTATAACAACCAGTAATTATCAAACGGGCCGGCAGCGGGATATTTTTCTGCTGCCGCCGGTTTTTTATACATGCACGAAACCGAAGAGGCTGAATACCAGTCTCTTTTCGTATGTTCAGCGGCGTCAGGTAAATTGACACCTGTACTGGAGTATGATAAAGTTCTTTCCAACTACGCGTAGACATTTGTCCTCCAGAGAAATACAAATGGGCATTTAAAGCACAAAATGTCAACGGACTTTTTGTGAATGAACGAACAAGGGAGTGGAGTAACATGCAGAAAACTATGAACGAAGAAGAAACAACGACCAGCAATCAGACGTTTCGTGTGCTTGTATCCGATTCGATGAGCAGCGAGGGCCTATCGCCGCTGCTTGAAAGCAATCAGGTACAGTGCGTTCAGCAGCACGTTGATGAGGCAGAAGGACTCGATTCTTTTGATGCCCTGCTCGTCCGGAGCGGTACGACCGTCACTGCGGAAGTAATGGATTCCATGCCGAACCTCCGCATCGTAGCCCGCGCCGGTGTTGGAGTGGATAATATTGACATTGATGCCGCTACCAAACGGGGGATTGTTGTGATCAACGCCCCGGACGGCAATACCATCTCCACGGCCGAGCACACATTTGCCATGATGGCTTCGCTCGCCCGTAAAATTCCGCAGGCGAATGCCTCATTAAAGTCCGGTGAATGGAACCGTAAAGGCTTCCAGGGTACGGAGCTTCGCGGAAAGACGCTTGGCATTGTAGGCTTCGGCCGTATCGGTTCGGAGCTGTCCAAGCGGGCCCAGAGCTTTGAAATGAGCGTTATCGTATACGATCCGTTCCTGACAAAAGAACGCGCAAACGAAATGGGCGTTGACCTCCGGGACTTCGAAGAGCTGCTCGGAGAGGCGGACGTAATCACGGTTCATACGCCGCTCACCAAAGATACAAAAGGCATGCTTGGCCAGGAGAACCTTGGCAAAACAAAGCCCGGAGTAATGCTGTTAAACTGCGCCCGCGGCGGGATTATTGATGAAGACGCCCTCGTTCATTATCTTGAAAGCGGCCATGTGGCAGGCGCGGCTCTTGACGTTTACGAAGAGGAGCCGGCGAATGAAAACCCACTCATCGCATTTGAACAGGTCGTCAGCACACCGCATATTGCGGCTTCAACAAAAGAAGCCCAGTTAAACGTTGCTTCCCAGGTTTCCGACGAGGTGCTTCAGTTTCTGCAGGGGCTGCCGGCCTTAAACTCCATTAACCTCCCGACCATGTCGAAAGAAAAGTTTGAAGCGATACGCCCGTACTATGAATTTGCCCGCCGCATGGGTAATATCATGTCCCAGAGCGTAAAAACGCCCGTTCAGGAGCTGAACGTGCGCTACAGTGGCAATGTCACCGACCTTGAAACATCTATTCTGACCCGCTCCCTTCTCGCCGGCTTTCTCCAGAGCCGCATTGACGCACCGGTCAATGATGTGAATGCCTCCACGATCGCCAAGGAACGGGGCATTGACTATGGAGAGCAGTTCGGCTCCCAGTCGCTTGGCTACTCCAACCTGATTCAGGCGACCGTCGAAGGCGAAGGCCGTTCGTTTGCGCTGTACGGCACCTATGTGAAGGAATACGGTCCGCGCATCGTACGCATTAACGACTTTAATGTCGACTTCTATCCGACCGGCCACCTCATTTATATCCAGCATACGGATAAGCCGGGGGTTATCGGTAAGATGGGACAAATTCTCGGAAGGCATCAGATCAACATTGCCACCATGCAGGTTGGACGCCGCGAAGAAGGCGGCGAAGCCATCATGATGCTCGCCGTTGACCGTGAAGCCAACCAGGATGTCGTAAAAGATTTAACGTCCATTGAAGAAATTTCCCTGGCCGATACGATTGAACTGTAGCAGTAACACAAAGAAGACGTGCCCGCGGGCGCGTCTTTTTTTGTACAGCTGCTCTTCTACCTGATCTCTTTTTTTAAATAAATATCGAAATGGTACACTTCTTCCCTTTCTCCCATTGACTCATATAGAGCCACAGCAGGCGCATCTTCCTTGTCTGCCTGAATGAAAACAGCGGAAGCATTAAGGTTTTCCGCTTCCTTCATGAAAAAGATTAATAGATTTGTGGCGATTTTCTGCCGGCGAAACCGGGCATCCACAGCGAGATCATAAATGTAGATTTCACATGTTTCTTTTTCCATTTTATTCATCACGTAAGCCGTAAGGCCGGCTACAATCCGCTCGCTACAGGCCGCTGTACAGACAATTACCCTGTCGTTTGAAAGCTGCTTCAAAAGATAGGCATCCGAAGGCTTGTGCCCCGTGTACATCTCCTTTTCTTCAAACGCTTCAGCATAAAGCTCGTTCAATTTCCTCATCTGCTTTACGCCCGCCCCATCGTGCTCCAGCCGCTGATAGGTAACCATCATAGGAAAACTCCTCCTTTCCGGATCTGTAATGCTCCGCTGCATTAACGGTGAATCGCTTCTAGCTGTCTTAAATATATTCAGTTTTATTGAAATCTTCAATTTAAATTCGTTTAGTGATAAAAAAAAGACGAGCTCCGGGCCCGCCGCTGTCACTTTTTTATGCTTTCGGCCACAAATAGCCAAGCAGCTCGTTAAGCTGCTTTTCCCGGTTTTCGTTCAAAAAAATATCGCCGCTCCGGGTAATAAATGCATAATTCCCGTCTTTTTGAATCCACTGCTTCTGCATAGCCATCTGCTCCAAAAAGCAGTAGATAAAAATATGCTTTGTTTTGATATGCTTACCGTGCTTCTCCAATTTCAGCGATTTCTCCATAACCTTCCAGAAACGCCGGTGAATATGTCCTTCCTCATCAAGCCGGATACGTCCATGCACCCTCAGACGGGTCAGAAAAAACAAACATGCAGAGAGCAGCCAGCTGTCCCGTTCTACTGGCCCGCTTTGATCATTCAGCCAGCGGAGCAGCCCGACGTCAATGAAAACATCTTCACCACTGAGCTGTGTTTGAATAGTCTGTGCCGGAAGCTGTTTCATTTCTTATTTTTCCTATCCTGCTCAGTCGTAAATACTTCTGCGCTTCGTTCGTATTCAACGTCCACTGCCCCCGTCCGGCTGTTCGCAATTCTCGCGGCGCTGAACAGATAATCCGACAGACGGTTCATATACATAAGCACCGGGGCGGGCACGTCTTCAGCTTCGCCTGCGCGAACAAGCTCCCGTTCTGCCCGCCGGCAGACGGTACGGGCAAGATGAAGCTCTGCCGATAACGGCGTGCCTCCGGGAAGAATAAATTTTTTCAGCGCCGGGGCCTCCTCCGTATATTGGTCAATCCGGTGCTCGAGCCATTCCACCGTTGAAGCTGTGACCTTCTTTATAGCTTCCGGGCGAATGTCAGCTGTATCACTGCCACAGTCAAATAATTCATGCTGAATACGCTCAAGATCCTTCTGCAGATCTGATCCGCTTTTTTCCTCCGCCGCCATCAGCCGTGCCTTGCCAATCAATGCGTTTACTTCTTCAAAGCTTCCAAACGCTTCAATTCTCGCATCGCCTTTGTTTCTTTTTCCGCCTACCACGGAGGTGTCTCCGCGGTCTCCCTGCTTAGTATACAGCTTCATGTTTTTCACCCTTTCTATCCGGAAGCCGAATTATATTCATCTAACAATGATTCTATCAATTTTCCGGTGTGAAGGTAGTGCCAATGTAACTGTTCTTCCGGGAATGCTTCATTCTTCTTTATCGGTGCTGTCACCATAATCTCTTTGAGCTTCCCGTGGGAAAGCCCGGTACACCCGCGGTCATACATCCATTCAAAGGCCTTTCTTTGTATGTAAAGCTGTAAAGATGAAATCTCCTCGGCTGGCCAGCCTTCGGCCATATGGATCCACAAAAAGCATGACTGTCCGGAGCCAAAAACAGCCTCCCGGCTGCCTGCGCTTTTTCTCCATACCTGCATCCCTGGGGAGCATTGGATGGTATGGGCCGGCCGCTTGTTGCGGCTTTCGTCAGTGAAAATATGCACAGCACCTTTTATTTTGTCCACTGAAAGCACCGCTCCATAAACCAGCTTTTTTAACGAAGGAGCGTACACGTTTAAAGCTGAACGTGAAACTGCTTCGGCTTGATACGCTGTTTCCGACCATGAAAGCGGTGTGTCCGGGTCGTTACCTTCCCGCTGTGGCGGTCGCCAGTGCACGGCTGGTGCTTTTATTTCATGCTGCAGGCTGACATGAATATCAGCCTGGTACACTTCCGACAGCCGTTTTTCGGTAAAAACAGCCGCCGGTTCATCAAACGCTTCCGTTTGGCCCTCTGAGAGCATCAGCACCCGGTCGCAGTATAGAGCAGCCGCCTGAATATCGTGCATTACGACTACCACAGTCCGGTTTTGTTCCGAAGCCCAGCTGCGAATGTAGTTTAACAATTCAATGCGATAGTGTATATCCAGGTGGTTAGTCGGCTCATCAAGCAGCAGACATTCCGGTTCCTGCGCAAGCAGTTTTGCAAGCAGCACCCGCTGTTTTTCACCACCGCTTAAAGCGTGAAACGAATGAAATCTTTTGGACCATACGTGCATCTGCTGCATCGCGTTTTGAATGACTCGTTCATCCTCTTTATTGCTTGCTGCCGGCCACAGGCCTTTTTGATACGCATATCTTCCCATTTCTACGACCTGGCGCGCCGAATAGGCTGCTGTCAGTTCGTCAAACTGCGGCAGGTAGCCGACAGTCTTAGCCCGTTCCGAAGAAGTGAACGAGCTCAGAGGTTTGTTTTTATACCGGATGCTTCCGGACGACACCTCATGCAGACCGGCCATCACGCGGAGCAGTGTAGACTTTCCGCTGCCGTTCGGGCCAACGATGCCGATCATCTCCCCAGCCTCAACGTTAAAGGAGATACGCTCAACGACCGTACTGCTTTTCCCGTAGCCGGCAGTTACGCTTTCGACCTGGACTTCTGCCATTACTGCCACCGCCTTCTTCGCTGATAAAATAAAAGCAGAGCAAATACAGGAGCTCCGGCCAGTGCCGTAATCACCCCGACCGGCACCTCTGCCGGAGCAGCCGCCGTGCGTGCAATCAAATCCGCCAGCATTAAAAACACTGCTCCGCCGCCAAAAGACAGCGGCAGCAGATGTTTATGATCCGGGCCCCACAGGAGCCGGATCATATGCGGAATCACGAGCCCTACAAACCCAATAGTGCCTGAAACAGCGACCGCTCCTCCTGTTAGTACGGATGCGCCGATTAAAACCAGCAGCCTTATCCTCGGTACGTTCACCCCTACCGAGGAAGCACTGTCCTCCCCAAACGCAAACGCGTTGAGAGCGCGGGCATGCGGAAGCAGAAGCAGCGCTCCTGCCAGCAGAAACGGAACAATCAGCTGAAAATAATCCCATCCTCTGCGGCTCACGCTGCCAAGCAGCCACTGAATAATCTGCCGGAGTTCTTCTCCGCTGAACGCAATCAAAAGCGACATAAACGCGCTGAGAAATGCGGTGATGATAATGCCCGCAAGAATCATCGTTTCAGTGCGCACGGCCCGTTCCACGGAATAAACAAAAAGAAGCAGGACAACAAGCGTTAAAAAACCGCAGACGATGCTGACTACCGGCAGGGTAAATCCCCCAAGCAGGGGTATCTGCCATCCGAAATACAATACGGCCACCGCCCCGAGCGAAGATCCCGAGGAAACGCCGAGCGTATAAGGATCGGCAAGCGGGTTCCGCAGCAGTCCCTGAAAAACAGCCCCGGCGAGCCCTAGAGCCCCTCCTACTGCGGACGCCAGGAGTACGCGCGGCAGCCGCACCTCCTGAATAATCGCTGCAGCACCGGTTTCTGTTTCAAGTGAGATAGGAAGAAACGGAAAAAACTGGATCACTACCGCTTTGATGCTTACAGACAAAGGCACCGCTACGCTCCCCATGGAAACAGCGAGCACCAGCGCCCCGGCAAACGCTGCGAGCATCAGAAGATACGCGCTGGCGTAATTAGTTCTCAGCCATCGCATCCGGATGAATTCTTTCTGCCATTTCTTTAAGCCCTTCAGTAAGACGTGGACCCGGACGGCTCACTTTATCGCTGCTCAATGCGTACACTTCTTCATTTTCCACTGCAGGCAGAGTCTCCCAGCCTTCTCTTGAAGCAATCGTTTCAAGCGGCTCCTCTTCGGTCGGGTACGTCGTTAAAATGATATCCGGGGAAGCGTCAATGATTTCTTCCTCACTCACCATCGACCACCCTTCCAATTCGCCGGCAGCGTTCCCAGCATGAACAGCAGCAAGCATTTCATCAATAAACGTGCCGCTTCCTGCGGTATACAGATCAGGGGAGGCCCCTACTTCCACATACACCTGCCGGTCAGTCTCTGCTTCTTCGGTCGCTTTCTTTACTTCTGAGACGTCTTCTTTCATTCCATCGATAAATTCAGCGGCTTCCTCTTCTTCTCCGATGGTGCTCCCAATCAATTCGATGCTCTCATATACAGCTTCAAACGACTGCGCGTCCGGGACGGTAACTACCGGAATGCCCACTTCCTCCACCTGGGAAAGAGAGTCTTCAATGCCGGAGGACGCGTGGGCAAGCACCACATCCGGCTCCATGGAAATAATCTCTTCAATATTTGGTTCAAGGCCTGAACCAACGCTTTCGATATCTGTAACTTTCTCCGGATATGTATCCGCATCGGTTCTTGCTTCGACCCGGTCGAGCGCTCCCAGCTCATAAACTATTTCTGTGTTGCTCGGTATCAGACTGACAATTTCTTCAGGCGCCCCGTCGAGCGTCACTGTTTCTCCGGTAGCGTCCGTAACTTCAATCGCTTCCGTATTTTCATTACTGCTGCCCCCGTCCCCGCCCTGACTGCCGCTTTCTTCATCAGTGCTGCAGGCAGCAAGCGCCCCTGCTGCCGGGATTATCATCATCAGTGCTTTGAATTTCATCCATGTTCTTCCTTCCTGCTTATTATTCTGCAAGCTGGGCGATAAATATCTGCCTTGGGGAAGTTTCGAGTTGAAAAGGAGAAGCATCGTAATCACCGTAAAAAGCATGGATCTTCAGTCCGTGCGCCTCCATCATGCTGCGAAGCTGGCTTTCCTGATACATTTTCACTTTTTCCATGTATCTTCTGGTGGAATCTCCTTCTACGATACTGATGCGCTTTACAACAAATTCATCCTGAATGCTCCGCTCCTGATAAATTTTCAGTCCATCCTTCACCGTCTCATCCCGGGGAACAATATGCTGTTTAATATACTCGGGGTTCAAATAATCAAAAACAAACCATCCACCCGGCTTTAACGCAGAGGCCGCCTGCTGGAATATTAACTCATTTTCCTCATCGTCCGGAAAGTAGCCGAAGCTTGTAAACAAATTAAAAGCCAAGTCGTATTCTTTCCGGATATGCACGTTGCGAATATCACCCCGCTGGTATTGCACCGCCAGTCCGTTCGTCAATTCAATTGCTTTTTTCAGGAGTGCCGGCGAGAGATCGATGCCGGTAACATCCACACCTTTTCTCGCGAGCCAGCGGGCATGACGCCCGTTTCCACAGCAAAGATCAATAGCCTTGGCGCCCGGCGTCAACGGGACCTTTTCCATGATCGTGTTTAATTCACTGGCCGCCTTTGTTTCATCGCGGTGGTCGTACACCCGCAAATAGTCTTCCTGAAAGTGCTCTTCGTACCAAGCTTTCATGCTGAACCGCTCCTCTGGCTTTACTTATTCGGCAGATCAATATAAAACGTCGTCCCTTCCCCCGGCTCACTTTCTGCTGCAATAGCCCCGTGATGGGCGTCGACAATATTTTTAACTATGGCAAGTCCGAGCCCGGTGCCTCCCTTGCCCCGCGTCCTTGCTTTGTCTGCTTTATAAAAACGTTCAAATACATATGGGAGGTCCTCTTTTGAGATTCCGCTGCCTGTGTCGCTGACTTCCATATGCAGCGATTCCCCGTTCACAGCCCTGATAGTGATAGCTCCCCCTGCTTCGGTGTGACGAATCGCATTATGAACCAGGTTTGTCAGAATCTGCTCTACCCGGTCAACATCAATATAGGCGTATGGCTCCGGGGCATGCAGATCCAGATCAAGCTGCACCTCAGACTCATCAGCAAGTCCCTGGAATTTCCGTTCCACCCGCTGAAAGAAGGATGTCACTTCCTCCTCCTCTTTTTCGAGCTTCAGGTAGCCGGCTTCCATCCGGGCAAGATCAAGCAGTTCATTCACCAGACGCCCCATGCGCAGCGATTCATCGTAAATGATGCGTCCGATTTCTTTCTTTTCTTCCTCTGTCGCTGCAATATCATCCACGATGGCCTCACTGTACCCCTGGAGCATGCTGATCGGTGTCCGCAGCTCGTGGGATACGTTGGCGATAAAGTCCTTACGCAGCTTATCGTGCCGACGTTCTTCTGTCATATCCCTGACTACGGCTACCGCCCCGCGTACGTCTTCGTTGCCATAAAGCGGGGTGACCAGCACCGCAAAGCTGCGCCCCTGCACCTCAAACTCATCAAGCTGTTCCATTTCTGTTTCCACTGCTTTTTCAAACAGGCTGGTAACTTCCGCCGGAAGTGAACTCGCTTCCTTTTTATCCTCGAGCTGGTTCAAGCGGATGAAGTATTCCGCCGGAGGATTAGTCAGCACCATCGTCCCTCCCCGGTCAAAGGTGATCACCCCATCAGCCATACTGTGGAGAATGCGGCTCAGCTGTTCTTTTTCCTGATTTAACGCTGTGAGGTTATGCGACAGTTCCCGGCGCATCCGGTTAAATGCGTTGCCAAGCTGACCAATCTCATCGTTGCTGACTACAGGCACCTTGGAGTCGAAATCCCCCTTCAGCACATTGAGGGCAAGCTCACGCATTTTCCGGAGCGGTGCTGTAATACGGGTACTCAGAAAAAAAGCAAAAACGGTAGTTAAAATAATCGCAATACCGGCTGAAAGCAGGATAATCTGCTTTGTTTCCCCGGTGGTCTCTTCAATGACCGAGAGCGACTGATACACATACACTTCCCCTTCAAGGCCGTCATTTGTGGTAAATGGCTCACCAACAGCAAAAATCTCATCTTCGCCGCCATCCATGGAAAAGGTGTCGTGAACCGTAACCTGCTCGCGTTCTCCGGCCACCCGGCCGAGTTCATTGCTGTTCTGAATATCAGCGGCTGCCAGACCATCCCCGCCCCCAGAGCCGTACCAGAGGTCTCCATCGATAAACACCATCACTTCCGAATTGTATGTGCCGGCAATTTGATCAATGACCGGCTGCGAGCTCTCCAGGGTATTTTCTTCCTGCAGCGATGTGGCAATGATCTCAGCATTGTTCGTTAACTGGTTTTCTGCTTCCGAAATATTAAACTGTTCGAAAAACTGGAGCAGCAGGATGGTAAGAATTAACAGGACTACCGTTAACAGTCCCAGTATAGTCAGCCAGAGCTTTCCGACGACGCTGCGCCAGATCATTGCTTTTGCTCCACCTCGAATTTATAACCAACGCCCCAAACTGTTGATATCATGTCTGCAGCTTCTTCAGAAACCTTATTAAGCTTTTCACGCAGTCGCTTTACGTGCGTATCCACTGTCCGGAGGTCCCCAAAGAAATCATATTTCCATACGTCTTTCAACAGCTGCTCCCGGGAGAATACCTTGTCCGGCGACTGGGCCAGATACAGCAGCAGCTCGTACTCCTTCGGCGTCAGCCCGATGATTTTATTGTCCACCGTTACCCGGTGGGCATCGTTATCAATCGTTAAATGCGGGAAAACGAGCACTTCATTGGCAGATGCTTCCGGCTTCATGTATTTAGTGGACGATGAACGCCGGAGCAGCGCTTTTACGCGCAGCGTTACCTCGCGTGGACTGAACGGCTTGACGATGTAGTCATCAGCCCCTACTTCAAATCCCTGTACTCTGTTGGATTCCTCCCCTTTAGCTGTCAGCATAATAACCGGCGTCGCTTTTGTTTCACGCAGCTGTTCACATACTTCTTCGCCGTCCATGCCGGGAAGCATTAAATCAAGCAGGATAACGTCGTAATCCTTTTCCAGGGCCATCGCAAGAGCGTCCTCCCCGTTTTCCGCCTCTTCAATTAAAAAATCTTCGCGCTCCAAATACATCCGGATAAGCCGGCGGATCCGGGCTTCATCGTCTACGACTAATATTGTTGTCTGCTGGTCCATGAAATCCTCTCCCTGTTTAAAAAGCTTATGCATTCATTTTACCCGCCGCCAGACTGAGATTCCAAGCGGCAGGTCTGAAACATTGATGAACTTTTAGGCCAGATCCTTGAGCTGCTTAACTTCTTTTGGCTTCAGCGGACGGGTTTCCCCTGGATTCATTCCGAGCAGATCGAGCATGGCGTACTGCTCGCGCTTCAGCTTTTCCACCGGGTGTCCGATCTTTTCGAACATGCGGCGGATCTGATGATTTCTTCCTTCATGGATCACAATTTCAATAATCGAGCTGTTGCCTTTTTTGTTGGCGGATTTAACGTTCACTTTCGCAGGGGCCGTTTTTACCCCGTCAAGCTCGATGCCGTGGCGGAGAAGCTGCAGCTTTTCTGCGGACGGTTTGCCCGTCACCTTCGCGATATACGTCTTTTTTACATTGCTTTTTGGGTGCATCATTTTATTGGCGAATTCGCCGTCATTAGTTAAAAGCAGCAGCCCGGAAGTGTCATAATCCAGCCGGCCGACGGGGAAAATACGCGCCTTTACTTCGGGAAAGAAATCGGTGACCACTTTGCGGTTTTTATCATCCGCTACCGCGGAAATAACCTGCTTCGGCTTGTATAGTAAATAATAGACCGGTTCTTCCTTCGTGAGCGGAATGCCGTCCACTTCCACCTGGTCATTGATACCGACTTTACTGCCAAGCTCTTTGACAGTTTTGCCGTTCACCTTTACCCGGCCGTCCGTAATATAGTCTTCTGCTTTTCTTCTTGAAGTGATGCCGGCCTGGGCAATCACTTTTTGTAATCTTTCCATAAATAGGCCTCCTCATACAGTTTTTTCTGCTTATTTTATTTTCGTCCTGCTTCCGCTACAATACGGAGAAAGGAGCGTTCCACATGACATTTCATTTTCTGATTCTTTATGCCGCTCTGCTGCTTCTTACCGGTATAACCGCCTGGTCCGCTGTCCGCACCTACCGTACATACAGACAGCTGTGGGAAGTGGACCTGCGTATAAACCGGCTCGAGACCACAGCAGAAACCATCCGGACCCAGGCCTATACGGCCTCCGTCGAGCAGGACATCTACATACGGTTCATAACGGTGAAAGATGCTCTGTTCCGGCAGTTCAATGCACCGCACCCCCGGGCTGTCCGGGAGTCCGAGCACGCTCTGCATTTTTCGGAAGAACAGCTTCACACTGCCTTTTCGTCCCGCGAAGCAGAGGAATTGCGGCAATTTTTCCAGCGCTACCGTATATACCTTGATTCGTACTGGAAAACCGGTACGAGCAGCTGGAAAACGGTATTTGTGTCAAACGCACAAAACGGCGCTGACAGTTGGGAAACTGTCCACGCCGCCACTAAGTCACTGTACCAGGAAGCAGAGCGCTTATCAGCGCTTTTCACTTATTCTTCATCTTGATACAGTTCCCGGAAAAACAGATCCGCCTGTTCCGGCTGTTCTTCATCCTCGAGCGGCGGCAGTTCTTCCAGGGTTTCAAGTCCAAAATACTCTAAAAAGCGGGTGGACGTTACAAAGGACATCGGCCTCCCCGGCTTCTGGGTACGCTCAAATTCTTTGACGAGTCCTTTGGTGAGAAGGGTCTGCAGCGCCCGGTCCGATTTTACTCCGCGCACCTGGTCAATGTCTGCCCGCAGTACCGGCTGATTGTACGCAATAATAGCAAGTGTCTCCAGGGCTGCCTGGCTGAGCGTCTGCCGGTTCTGCTGCTCACTGAACTGCTCAATCGCTTCCGCCGCCCCGGGCACCGTGGCGAAGAAAAATGTATTTTCCGCCTGGGTAATCTGCAGCCCGCCTTCCCGCTCCGCCCAGGCATTCTTTAAGGAGATTAAGTGTTCGCGGGCAGTCTCGGTTTCTAAACCGAGGGCTTGGGCGGCCTGTTCTGCCTCCAGGCCTTCATCCCCGCTAATATACAGCAGCGATTCCAGCTTCCCCTCAATCGTTTTTTCCTGTTTCATACCTTCACCTTTTCTGCCAGTTGAATCGTTATATCATCAAAATTGTACGCCTGCTCGCAGCGAATTTGCTTTTGTTTCATTAGCTCGAGCAGAGCAAGAAATGTTACCACCATCTGCGGCTTGGTTCTTGTTTCTTCAAACAGCTGGTAAAACGAACAGGCATCGAGTCGTTCGACTTCTCCCATTACCTCTGTCATCCGATCTTCCACCGAATATTCATCCGCCCGGACAGTGGCCTGCGGAGGATGGGCGTTTTTCGCCCGTTCCTTCATCTTCTGAAACGCTGCCACCATATCATACACCGTCAGCCCCTCCGGAAGACTTTCTTCCTTTTCTTCACCGGTACTCCATTCGCTAAGCGGTTTTTTGTACACCTGTTGCTGCTGCTGTTCTTTTTGCTGAAGCTTCCCGGCTGCTTCTTTATAGCGCCTGTATTCTTCAAGCTGCTCAATCAGCTGTTCCTTCGGGTCTTCTTCCTCAATCCAGGCCTCCTCATCAGCCGTCACAGGCAGCAGGGTCTGGCTTTTGATCTGCAAAAGCGTAGCGGCCATCACGAGGTACTCCCCCGCCACATCGAGCTCAAGCTCCTGCATGGTCCGGACATATTGCAAATACTGATCCGTGATTGCAGCGAGCGGAATATCCTGAATATCCATCTCCGCCTGCTGGACAAAATGAAGCAGCACATCAAGCGGCCCTTCAAATTGATCAATTTTCACTTTATACTGCTCGGACATAGTTCCCATCCTTCATCACTTGTTGAGTGCTGTTGCAAGTATATCATATCCGCTGTAAGCAGGGCATGCGTTTTCCCCGTACGTTTTTGATACAATCAGTTCTATCAATGATTTTTGAAAGGAGAAACCGCCGTATGTATCCAGACGCCTACATTCTGTTTCTTGTCGAATTTCACAGCACCCGCGATTACTTTGAATGCCACGAAATACTTGAGGACCACTGGAAAGAAGCTCCTTCCGGAGAGCGTGACCCTGTATGGCCCGGACTAATTCAGATCGCTGTTGGTCTGTACCACGAGCGGAGGGGAAATCTTACCGGTGCTTCCAAGTGCCTGAAAAACGCCGGCGTGATTCTCGGGCCGCTTGCGCACCGTCTGCAGGCACTCGGGCTCGACGCCGAGAGGCTTCTGCAGGCTATCGAGGAGCAGCTCGAACATCTCGGAGAGCCGTTCCGGGACATGAACCTGCCGATGAGGGATTCCGAACTCGAAGCCGAGTGCATCCGTATGTGTGAACAAAAAAACATTCCCTGGCTGCAGGCCTCTCCGCTTGAAGATACGGATCTCGTCCACAAGCACGTGCTCCGTGACCGCACCGATATTGTACATGAACGCGATAAGCAGCTCCGCATCCGGGATAAGCAGCGCCGGAGCGGCGGTCTGTAATCACATCTTCTGCGTATTTCCATTAAAAAACCCGCCGTGTACCGGCGGGTGGGTATTAGTTCACTTCATTTTCCAGAATATCCTTTTGGTGTTCATCGCACACCTGCAGGAATTGGACCGTTTCCTTGCTCGCAACCAGGTCCTGGTCGAGACGCCCTCTGACCGCCTGCACCATTTTTTTGCCGATCCCTTCATCCCGGTAGGATGGATTCACGCATACATGGCGAAGCTCTGCTTCTCCGTTTTCGGTGTATCGCAGACCGACGACTCCGACAATATCATCGTCTTCCTTCCACATAAACAGCTGCCAGTCATCTGTTTCTTCATACTGCTGGACCGTTTCCTGGAGCTTTTTTACATCCTTTTCTTCCGGCATGTACGAAAGAAGCCCCATCGCTATTTTTTTATAGGATTGTTTATACTTAATCAACATAACCAATTATCCCTCATTGTGATCAGAATTTCAGACAAATTTGTCTTCATTTCCATAATTTACGCAAACCAGTATCCAAATTCACCATTGACCATACACGCTTTTGGACAGAAATGCAAGAGGAATATAGGTAATTATAACTGAAAGCCGCTTATCACCGCTCATGCACGTGTAATCACTCAAACCAAAATCACACGGCTTTAAACCGTGTGATTTATTTTACTCCATGCGGATTTTTTTTGCAAGACTGGCCATTTCCACGGCTCCCATAGCTGCCTCGGAACCTTTATTCCCAGCTTTTGTGCCGGCACGTTCAATCGCCTGTTCAATGGATTCCACCGTGATGATGCCGTTAATAACCGGAAGCTCTTCCTGCAGGGAGACATTTGCGACTCCTTTGGCGGATTCGCTGCATACATAGTCAAAATGTGGAGTTGCGCCGCGGATGACAGTACCAATGGCCACAATCGCATCGTATTTTTTCGTTTTGGCTGCCTGCTGGGCGGCAAAAGGAATTTCAAACGCCCCGGGCACCCAGATAACATCTATATCCTCTTCCTTCACCCCGCTGCGGATTAGTGTGCTTTCCGCTCCTTCGAGCAGCTGTTTGTTAATAAATTCATTAAAACGTGCTACGACGATCGCAATTTTTTGTCCACTGCCGTTTACGTTGCCTTCAATAGTAGTTGTCATTCTATTTTCCTCCTAAAAATGAAGCATGTGTCCCAATTTTTGAAACTTCGTACGCATATATTTCTCATTTTCCTCCTGCAGCGGCAGCTGTATCGCAATCCGCTGTGTCACTTCAAGGCCGTAGCCGGAGATCCCCGTTATTTTCCTCGGATTGTTAGTGAGCAGCTTCATTTTCCCTACGCCAATGTCGCGGAGCACCTGGGCGCCGATCCCGTATTCACGCAGATCATCCGGGAAACCAAGCTTTTTGTTTGCTTCCACCGTATCATAGCCCGCCTCCTGCAGCTCATAGGCTTTTAATTTATTGATCAGGCCGATGCCGCGTCCTTCCTGGCGCATATAAAGCAGTACCCCTTTGCCTTCTTTTTCGATCTGCATCAGCGCTGCCTGCAGCTGTGGTCCGCAGTCACAACGCTTGGAGCCGAAGACGTCCCCAGTCAGACATTCCGAATGAACCCGGACCAGTGTTTCTTCCTCCGGATCGATCTCCCCTTTTACAAGCGCCATCATTTCTTTCCCATCAATGGAGGAAGTAAAACCAAGCGCCCGGAAATCACCAAATTCGGTCGGAAGGCTCGTATCCGCCTCCCGCTTCACCAGTTTTTCGCGGTGACGGCGGTAGCTGATTAAGTCTTTGATCGTTACCATTTTTAACCCGAACCGGTCAGCAATTTCGCGGAGCTCCGGCACCCGGGCCATTTCCCCGTCTTCCCGTGTAATTTCACAAATCGTCCCTGAGGCCGTTTTTCCAGACAGGCGCGCAAGGTCAATCGCAGCCTCCGTATGACCGGCCCGCTGCAGGACCCCGCCTTCTTTTGCAATAAGTGGAAACACATGGCCCGGACGCTGAAAGTCCCCCGGTTCTGCGGTCTGGTTGGCAAGATGCTGGATCGTCAGCGCCCGCTCGGAGGCACTGATACCGGTTTTGGACGACACATGGTCGACGCTCACCGTAAAAGCAGTACCGTGCGGATCAGTGTTTTGATCAGCCATCGGCTGAAGCTGCAGACGCCCGGCCTGCTCTTCAGTAATCGGAGTGCAGACGAGACCGCGGCCATACGTAATCATAAAGTTAATTGTCTGGGCATCAATGTTTTCCGACAGGGCGACAAAATCTCCTTCGTTTTCCCGGTCTTCGTCATCACAGACGATCACAACCTGCCCGTTTCTCAGTTCATCTAACGCTTCTTCAATGGGGTCAAACCAGCGTCGTTCCTCCATGGTATCGTTCCTACTTTCTTTGCAAAGGTTTTATTTATCTACAGTTAACAGACGTTCTGTATATTTGGCAAGCATGTCACATTCAATATTGACCAGATCACCAGCCTGTTTATCTGCCAGGTTGGTTACCTCCCACGTATGCGGAATAATCGACAGAGTAAAGGTTTCTTTTTCGTCGTCCACTCCGAAAATTGTCAGGCTGATGCCATCGACCGTGACGGAGCCTTTATTAGTCATGTAGCGGAGCTGCTCCTTCGGTGTCTTTACGTGCACGTAAATCATGTTTTCTTCCTCTTCAATGGAAGCAATGGTTCCAGTGGCATCCACATGTCCCTGGACAAAGTGTCCGCCAAACCGTCCTCCAGCCTGCATCGCAAGCTCCAGGTTTACGCGTATGCCTTCTTCCATGTATTTCAGACTCGTGTGCTTGAGCGTTTCAGCCATCACGTCTACGTAGACGCACCGCCCGTTTTTAGCCGTCGCTGTCAGGCAGATGCCATTTACCGCGATGCTGTCGCCAATGTGAATACTGTCCATATCCAGATTACTCTCAAGCTCGAGCTGAATTAAATTTTCCTGATGCGTCATTTTTGATACTGTTCCTGTCGCTTCTACAATTCCTGTAAACATGCTTTCACTCCCCGGACTGCAATGTATATTTTCGGTCCTGCCCGAATGTCTCTTCTTTTTTCAATGAAAATGCCCGGGCTTCCTGAAGCGTCGAAATACCATTTCCCTGATACACTCCAGGTGCATTTTCCCCGCCAATCACAATCGGCGCTACATACATTAAATATTCCTGAATCACTTCTGCTTCCAGGAAAGAGCCGAGAATGCCGGCCCCTCCTTCCACAAACAATGAAACGATTTTCTTTTTCCCGAGCACATCCAGCACCGCGGAGATATTTTTCACGCCGGAAGCGACCGGAATCACTTCAGCTCCTGCTTCTTCCAGGCGGCGCTGCCTCTCAGCATCAGCCGGATCGTTCGTCAAAACGTAGACCGGAGCTGCGGCGTCTTTTAGCATCCGGCTGTTTTCCGGCATCCGGAGTTCACTGTCCAGCACGACCCGTGCCGGCGTCACTCCCGTTTCCGGGACCCGGGCCGTAAGAGAGGGATCATCGCTCAGCACCGTTCCGATGCCGACTAATATGCCGTCACACCGGCGCCGTTCCTGGTGAACATCCTCCCGGGCTTCTTTTCCGGTAATCCACTGGCTTTCGCCCGTGGCCGTAGCAGTCTTTCCGTCTAGAGAAGAAGCTGTTTTAGCCGTCACGTAAGGTCGGCCGGTCTTAATAAAATGAAAAAATTTCCGGTTTAAGTAAGCCGCTTCTTCCTGCCTGACTCCGGTCACCACTTCAAGGCCTGCTTCTTCCATCATCTGTATGCCTTTTCCGGCTACAAGCGGATTCGGGTCTGACGCTGCCACCACTACTTTTTCGATGCCCGCTTCAATAATCTGTTTGGCACACGGCGGAGTACGGCCGTAATGGCTGCAGGGCTCAAGAGTGACGTAAATCGACGCTCCTTCAGCTTCGTCTCCTGCCATCGCGAGCGCATGGACTTCTGCATGTGCTTCCCCGGAGCGAAGATGCGCTCCCATCCCTACGACTCTCCCATCTTTAACGACGACGGCACCGACCATTGGATTCGGGTAAGTCTGCCCTTCCGTCGAGCGTGCCAGTTCGAGTGCTGTGTGCATCCAGGTATGATCCATATGGCCGGACCTCCTTTATTTTTGCTTGCTGCTATTGATTACAGAAATAAAAAAAGCTCCCGAATGAAAACATCCGGGGGCTTTTATACATACGTATCCAAAATAATATTCCGGTTCTATTCTGCAGCGTTACACCTGCTGACAGAAAAACAGAATTTTTTCGAATACGGTTTTCCTTCTCCCATCCAGACTATTACTGTCGGCTTCAGAGTTGCACTGAATCCACCGTCCACGCCAGGAGCGCTTACCGGGTCACGGACTGAAAAGCATTCGCTTTATCACCGTCGGTTGGGACTTGCACCCGACCCCGAAGGATGTTGATCGCAATCAACGTACCGTATGAAGTTAAAATACATTTTATTACGTTCTTAAATATCCGTCAAAAGATTCAGCTTACGCTTCGTCCCAGACCCGCACTTCCTTCATAACGTCCTGCGCCTGAATGCGGTCCACCTGGTCCATGTTATCTGTCACACGGCCGAATACCGTATGCACGCCGTTCAGGTGTGGCTGCTGGTCAAACAGAATAAAGAACTGGCTTCCGCCGGTGTCTTTTCCGGCGTGCGCCATCGACAGATAGCCTCTTTCATGAGTGCGCGGGTTCCCTTCCGTTTCACAAGGGATCGTGTACCCCGGGCCTCCGTCTCCGCGGTTGTTCGGGCACCCGCCCTGGGCGACAAAGCCCGGGATGACGCGGTGGAACGTAAGGCCGTCATAAAAGCCGTCATTTGCCAGACTTTCAAAGTTTTTCACTGTGCCCGGTGCGTCCTCCGGGAAAAATTCCAACGTTACTGTTTCTCCATTTTCAAATGCGATTTTACCTTTTTTCATCTCTCTCTACCCCTTTTTATTTTGTTTTTGCCTTTGCTGGCTCATAGGACAGGTCGTACTGAAGAATATCTTCGTATGTCTCTCCGCGAACCACCAGGTGCGATTCCCCGTCTTCGGCGAAGACGACCGGCGGACGCGGGAGACGGTTATAATTGTTGGCCATGGAGTACCCATAGGCTCCTGTACAGAAAACCGCCAGCGTATCGTTGGTTTTCACTTCCGGAAGCGGCAGATTCCAAATCAGCATATCGCCGCTTTCACAAAGCTTGCCGGCGACTGAAAACGTGTCGTCGGCTTTTTCATGGCCGCGGTTGGCAAGAATGCCTTCATATTCTGCCTGATACAATGCCGGGCGGATGTTGTCGGACATGCCGCCATCCACCGAAATGTACCGGCGGACACCGGGAATATCTTTTTTTGACCCTACGTCATACAACGTCGTGCCGGCATCGCCGCTGATGGACCTTCCGGGCTCAATCCAGATCTCCGGCACATCCATGCCGGTCCGGAGCGCTTCCTGTTTGACTGACTGAATCATATCCTGCACGTACTGCTCCGGTGCCAGCGGTTCGTCCCCTTCCACATAGCGGATCCCAAAGCCGCCGCCGCAGTTCAGCACATCCGGCGTGAACTGCAGGTGCTCCTGCCAGTGCACAAACTGATCAAACAGTTTTTTGATAGCCATTGTAAATCCGCTCGTTTCAAAAATCTGCGAGCCGATATGACAATGCACGCCTTTGATATTGATGGACGGACTCTGCTGCAGGCGGTAAATAGCCTGGTCTGCCTGGCCGGACGTCAGGTCAAAGCCAAACTTTGAATCCTCCTGCCCAGTGGAAATGTATTCATGTGTATGCGCCTCGATGCCCGGAGTCGTACGGATCAACGCTTCCACACGCGTCTGCTGCCTGGCCGCCTGCTGCTCAATCAATTGAATTTCATGAAAATTATCAATCACAAAACAGCCGATGCCAAGCTCAATGGCAAGAGCGATTTCTGCTTCGCTTTTATTGTTACCGTGAAAATGAACTTTTTCCATAGGAAAACCGGCTTTTGATGCCGTCATCAGCTCTCCTCCGGAAACCACGTCCAGACTGAGCCCCATTTCTTTCGCCAGCTGTGACATTGCAACGCAGCTGAAGGCTTTGCTCGCGTAGGCCACCTGATACGTCATTCCGTTATCTTCAAAAGCCTGCTGAAATCCCCGGGCCCGCTCCCGCATCAAAGCGACGTCATAGACGTAAACCGGGCTTCCGTACTCCTGCTTTATGTTAACGGTATCCACCCCGCCAATCTCCAGGTGGCCGTGTTCATTTATATGGTGCGTTCCATGAAGCTGCATATTATTCTCTCCTTCGTTGCTCCTCCTCGTCCGTTTATTTTAGCACGCTTCCGAAAAAGACAAAAGCTTTATGCAAGTAAAGAAACCGCGCAATTACTGCACGGTTTCATAAATGAGGACTGGTTTTTCCACCGCAGCTTCTGCAATCGTAAAGGCTTCAGAAATTTTTCTGGCGCTCTCAGCGCTGTCCTGGGCGTTTACGTGCATGACCGCAATTGTATCTCCTTTTTGTACAGGGTCACCGATTTTTTTCGTCAGTTCGATGCCCACACTGTAATCAAGCACATCGTCCTTGGTGGCCCGTCCGGCTCCGAGAAGCATCGCACTTACGCCGATTTCTTCGGCTTCAATACCATGTACGTAGCCGGTGGCTTCCGCCTTCACTTCTACCCGGTGCTCAGCAGCCGCAAGACTCTCCGGATGATCCACAGCGGAGGCATCACCGTGCTGATTTTTCACAAATGCTTTCATTTTTTCAAGCGCTTCCCCGTTTTCAATCACCTGAAGCACCATTTTTTCCGCCTGCTCGAGCGTATCGGCTTTGCCGCCCGCGACAAGCATATAGGAAGAAAGCGTGACGCTCAGCTCGTGCAGATCTTCCGGCCCGTTGCCCTGCAGCGTTTCAATTGCTTCTTTTACTTCGAGCGCATTCCCGACGGTCCGGCCGAGCGGCTGATCCATATTGGAAATGACCGCCATCGTTTTACGATCGAGTGACTGGCCGATTTCCACCATTGCTTCCGCCAGACGCTTCGCTTCCTCCACTTCTTTCATGAAGGCGCCTGAGCCCGCCTTTACATCAAGCACGATCGCGTCTGCGCCGGCTGCGATTTTTTTACTCATCACCGAGCTTGCAATCAATGGAATAGAGTTTACAGTTGCCGTCACGTCCCGAAGTGCGTAAAGCTTTTTGTCTGCCGGGGTGAGGTTACCGCTTTGACCTGCGACAGCAATTTTATGCTCATTAACAAGATTGACGAACTCTTCCTTTGGAATCTCTGTTTCAAATCCGCGGAAGCTTTCCAGCTTATCAATCGTGCCGCCGGTATGCCCGAGGCCGCGCCCGGACATCTTCGCTACAGGAACGCCGCATGCTGCTACAATCGGTCCAATAATCAGCGTCGTTTTGTCGCCGACGCCTCCGGTGGAGTGCTTGTCCACTTTGATTCCCTCGATTGCCGACAGGTCGAGCTGATCGCCGGACTCTGCCATCGCGTAGGTGAGCGCGGCAGATTCCTTCTGGGTCATGTCCTGAAAGTAAATCGCCATCGCAAACGCCGATGCCTGGTAATCCGGCACCTCGCCGTTGCTGTATGATTCCACAAACCAGCGGATTTCTTCTTCATTCAGTTCTTTTCCATCGCGCTTTTTTGCAATAATATCCACCATTCTCATAGTATGGCCCCTTTACACATTGCTGTTGATTACGTATTTTTGACGATTTCTTTCATTAAAGAGATAAAAATCGGTTTGGTTTTGGCCGCCGTTTCCATCACTTCCTCGTGGGATATGCTGACGATTTCTTCGCCGATGGCCATATCAGTAATACATGAAACACCGAGCACACGCAGACCGGCATGCTGTGCCACAATTACCTCCGGCACCGTGGACATGCCCACTACATCAGCGCCGACGTTCCGAAGCAGAATTAACTCTGCCCGGCTCAAAAAGTTTGGACCGCCGATGCCGCCGTAGACGCCGCGTTTCAAGTCAATTTCAAGCGTTTCAGCGGCCTGGAATGCTTTACCGCGGAGTACTGGATCGTAGGCCTGGCTCATATCGGGAAAGCGCGGCCCGAGATCGCTGTCGTTCCGGCCGATCAGCGGGTTGGTGCCGGTAAAGTTTATGTGATCCTCAATCACCATTAAGTCCCCCGGCCGAAACGACGACTGCATCCCTCCACACGCATTGGTGACAAATAAAAACTCGGCGCCGAGCGCTTTCATCACCCGGACCGGGAATGTCACCTCCTGCATCGAATAGCCTTCATAGTAATGAAAGCGGCCCTGCATCGCTACGACTGTTTTTCCTTCGAGCTCGCCGAGGACAAGACGTCCGGCATGGCCTTCCACTGTAGAGACAGGAAAATGCGGAATGTCTTCATATGGGATTACAGTAGCCGCTTCAATATCATCAGCCAGATCGCCGAGCCCGGAGCCAAGAATCATGCCGACCGCAGGCGCTGCACTGTACTTCGACTGGATGTAATCCTTTGCTTCTTTTATTTTTACAGCATTCATTCAGGCATCCTCCTGTGCGATCCGACGAAGGGTTTCTTTCATTAATTTCAAGAAATCTTCCTGGACCTTTGAGGTCGTGTCCATGACTTCATCATGGCTTAACGGCTGGTCAAGCATACCGGCAGCGAGGTTTGAAATGCAGGAAATACCGAGCACTTCCATGCCTCCGTGAACGGCAACGATTACTTCCGGCACCGTGGACATACCGACGGCATCCGCTCCCAGCACCCGGGCCATGCGGACCTCTGCCGGGGTTTCATAGGCCGGTCCGGTATTTGCCATATATGTGCCGCGCTGAATACGGATGTTCAGCGACAGCGCCGCTTCGTCAGCAATCTTGGCGAGTCCTTTCGAATACGCCGAGCTCATATCCGGAAAGCGGGGACCGAGTTCTGCATCATTTTCTCCAATAAGCGGATTAGCGCCGAGCCAGTTGATGTGATCATCGATAATCATCAAATCACCCGGTTCAAAGTCATGGTTCACGCCGCCCGCAGCATTGGTGACAAGAAGCCGTTTCACTCCGAGCGCGTTCATGACGCGGATAGGAAAAGTCACTTCCTGAAGGGAATAGCCTTCATAGTAATGAAAACGTCCCTGCATCGCTGCCACCTGCATACCCTCAAGTTCACCGAATACAAGCTGGCCCGCGTGGCCCTCCACCGTGGAAACAGGAAAGCCCGGGATGTTTTCATATTTTAGAACGACTGGGTTTTTAATCTCATCGGCCAGTACCCCCAGGCCAGAACCGAGCACGAGCCCGGTCGTCGGTACAGCGGAGATATTGGACTGAATGTATTGAACTGCTTCTTTGGTTTGCTGCTGGATACTCAAATTATTCACCCTTCCTTTTTAATTGCTGTAAAAAGCTTGTACCGTACTTCGGCATGGATAGACGGAAATTATCCGCCACCGTGGCACCGATATCGGCAAATGTTTTCCGGGTGCCAAGTGGAGCAGAGCCGGTGCTTTTGCTGTAGGCAAGCAGCGGTACGATTTCACGGGTATGGTCAGTGCCGTGATGCACGGGATCGTTTCCATGATCGGCAGTAATAAGCAGAAGGTCATTCTCCTCCATAGCTTCCAGCAGCTCTGGAAGCCTGGCGTCAAACTCCTCGAGCGCCTCTCCGTATCCCTGCGGGTCACGGCGGTGGCCGAACTTAGCGTCAAAGTCCACCAGATTTAAAAAGCTGAGACCCGTAAAGGATTTCTGCGCGGTTTCTGTAACACGGTCCATGCCATCCATATTGGAGGAGGTACGGATCGACTCCGTAACCCCTTCGCCGTCATATATATCGCTGATTTTTCCAATGGCAATGCTGTCAAGACCGGCATCTTCAATGTCATTCATGACCGTACGGCCAAACGGCTTAAGCGCGTAATCATGTCGGTTCGCTGTACGTTCATAGCTGCCGGGGGATCCGGTGAACGGGCGGGCAATCACGCGGCCAATCATATACGGTGCTTCATACGTCATCGCCCGGGCTTTTTCGCAGATGTCATACAATTCTTCAATCGGCACCTCATCCTCATGTGCGGCGATTTGAAGCACTGAATCCGCCGATGTGTAGACAATCAGCTTTCCGGTTTTTTGATGCTCTTCGCCGAGCTCTTCAATGATCTCGGTACCTGAAGCCACTTTATTTCCGAGAACACCCCGGCCTGTTTCCTGTTCGAGCTGCTGCAAAAGCTCATCCGGAAAGCCATCCGGAAATGTCCGGAAAGGCTCGTCAATGTAGAGGCCCATGATTTCCCAGTGGCCGGTCATCGTATCTTTGCTTCGCGACATTTCTTCCATATAACCGTACGAAGCCGTTGGTGACGCTGACGCCTCTACACCCGGGATTTCCCGGATATTTCCAAGGCCGAGTCGTTCAAGGTTCGGAATTTTGATTCCGTTCATATGCTGGGCGATATGACCGAGCGTGTCGGCCCCTTTGTCTCCGTATTCTTCAGCGTCAGGAGCTTCGCCGATGCCGACGGAATCCATAACAACTAAAAAAATGCGTGGGTACTTGTAGTTTTCCATTACTCTCTCTCCTTTTCTGCTAAGCTCTCGGATGAGCCTGCAGGTATACATCTTTTAATTTATGGTTGGATACATGGGTGTAAATCTGGGTGGTGGAAATATCGGCGTGTCCGAGCATTTCCTGGACCGCCCGCAGATCTGCCCCGTTTTCAAGCAGATGGGTGGCGAAGGAATGCCTCAGGGTATGCGGCGTTAATGCTTTTTCTATCCCTGCTTGGCCTGCTGTTGCTTTTAATATCTTCCAAAAACCCTGCCTTGAAAGCGGATTGCCGTGATGATTAACAAATAACAGCTCATGACGTTTGCTTTTCATCAGGGTACTGCGACCGTGATGTATGTACGTGTCAATAGCCTCGGAAGCCACTTTCCCAAGCGGAACGATCCTTTCTTTGTTTCCTTTACCGATACAGCGGATAAATCCCATCTGCAGATGCACATCAGACATTTTCAATTCACACAGTTCAGTCACCCGCAGACCGGTAGCGTACATGCACTCAAGCATCGCATGATTCCGCTTTGCAAAGGCTGTTGTGCCCTCGGCCGCTGTGAGCAGCCGCTCAACTTCCTGAGTAGACAGCACGGTCGGAAGCTTCTTTTCCCCTTTCGGGATTTCAATCAACTCTGCAGGGTCTTTTTTTACCACCTGTTCACGCAGAAGAAACTGGTGAAACGCCCGGACCGATGACAAAAAGCGCGCCAGCGTAGCTGTAGAGCGTCCGGCTTCTTTTTGGGCATACAAAAAATCCACAATGTCCGCACGCTCAGTATCCGCCCATGATTTCTTCTCCCGGAGCTGCATAAATTTTCTATAGTGTTCCAGGTCTCTTTGATACGACTGAATCGTATTTTTGGAGAGGCCTTTTTCAACTTGGCAATAATGAATAAAGTCCAGTACCTCCGTGGTCATACGACCGCCTCCTGCTTCCCAATCTTCCCTTCTAAGAATAGCATAGTCGCTTATTACTAGGAAAGGGCGAATGCGCCAGTAAATATACCGCTTTCATTATACTGTAAAATAAAAAAAGCACCGCTTTTTGTCAAAAGACGATGCCCGTGCATATGTTAATTCGTGTGCAGCGAAGGAGCCTCCGCACTTTCTTTGTCCTTTTTTGCCTTCGCCTGACAGCGGTGGCAGACACCGTGGAATGTTAAACGATGATCTTTCACTTTAAACTGATAGTCTTTTTCTACAATCTTTTCGACCTCTGCAAGCAGGTCCTCCTGGATTTCATCAACTGTTCCGCATTCAATGCAGACGAGATGGTGATGAGAGTGGCTGGCTCCTTCTTTTCGAAGGTCATACCGTGAAACTCCGTCACCAAAGTTGATTTTGTCCACAACTTCAAGTTCATTAAGTAATTCCAGTGTTCTGTACACGGTGGCAAGACCAATCTCCGGCGCTTTTTCCTTTACCAGAAGGTACACATCTTCTGCACTTAAATGATCTTCTTCATTTTCCAAAAGCACCTGTACGGTTGCTTCCCTTTGCGGGGTTAGCTTGTAGCTCTGTTCATGCAGCTGTTTTTTAATACGTTCTACCCGATTTTCCAATTATCGCTACCTCCCTTATTCCTTCAAGGGTAATAAACTTATTATAATAATTTTAAATAAGCCTGTCAATATAAAACCGATAACCATTCTCAGTTTAAAATCATTATAAATAAATTGGCATGAAATTTGCATATAAACCTTGTTTATCCCGTAATTTCAGTAATTCAGGTATTGATTATCAATGAATTCCCTATGTGACAGATAAATGACGATATTCAATCTCAATTACCGCTGACCGAGAATCGTTTTTACATACTGCACTGCGTACATGGTTTTAGCGTCATGAATTTCTTCTTTCTGGATCAATTCATCTGCTTCCTTCACGCTTACCTCCATCAGTTCAATAAATTCATCCTCTTCGGTTTCCGGTTCTCCGGCCTCCAGTTCGAACGCCTCATACAAATGAACAATTTCGTCTGCAAATCCAGGAGAGGTATAAAATGAAGCAATTTTCTGCAGGCGCCCTGCAGTGTACCCGGTTTCTTCTTTTAATTCCCGGGCTGCTGTTTCTTCAGGACTGTCAGTACCCTCGAGTTTCCCGGCCGGTATTTCAACCAGCGGCTTTTCGAGCGGCTTCCGGTACTGCTTCACCATAACTATTTTCTGCTCCGGGGTGACCGCCACCACAGCAACCGCACCGCTGTGATTAATCACTTCACGCTTGCTGCTCCGCCCGTCCGGAAGTGTTACGTCATGCACTGATAAATCGACGATTTTTCCTTCAAATATTGTTTTCTTATTCGTTGTTTTTTCTGTAAAATTCATCGTTAACGTCCTTTCTGCATCGAATGTGATTCATTCGTTTTAGTTTACCAGTCTTTAACTGTCTGTGAGAATAGTCATTTGCTTATTTTCACTCTTCCTAATTATCACCAGATTTGCTACACTATCCAAGTAATCTGATGGAGGAGTTGGAACCATGAATATTTTTGAAGCTATTTTTCTAGGAATCGTCCAGGGAATTGCAGAATTCCTGCCGATTTCAAGTACCGCCCATATCATCATTGCAGAATTTCTCCTCGGCCATTCGATCCCCGGCCTCTCATTTGAAATTTTCTTGCACCTGGGATCAATCGTAGCCGTCATTTTTTATTTCCGCAAAGACATTCTTCATCTGATTCAGGTATTTTTCCGGTATATCGCCAAAAGGAACCGGGAGGACCGCCCTGAATTTTTCCTTTGTTTGTACATAGTACTTGCAACCGTTATTACCGGTATTCTTGGCGTCTTCCTTGAAGATTCGCTTGGCAGCGCTCTGAAAACGCCGGTGATGATTGCTATATCGCTTACCCTGACCGGCATTTTTCTCATCATCATCGAGCGGGCCTACACCATTGGCAGCCGTACCGTTAATGAAATGACGACGCTCGATGCGGTCATTGTCGGCCTTGCACAGACGGTGGCTGTCATTCCCGGCATTTCAAGATCCGGAAGCACGCTGATTGCTGCGTTGTTTTCCGGTCTGGACCGGGAGACATCGGTCCGGTTTTCATTTCTGCTTTCGATCCCTGTCATTTTAGGATCAACCGTGCTCGCCCTCGGTGATATTACAGACGGCAGCCTCGCTTCTATTGGGGCAGTATCGCTTATTGCTGCATTCATTGCCTCACTGATCACTTCATGGCTCGGCATCGTATGGCTGATTAACTTCCTGAATAAAGGAAAGCTCACTTACTTTGCAATCTACTGCTTCCTGCTCGCGCTTGTGACTATTTTAT
Organism: Marinococcus sp. LNHM4E3-1; assembly: GCF_056034405.1. NCBI lineage: Bacteria > Bacillati > Bacillota > Bacilli > Caryophanales > Bacillaceae > Marinococcus > Marinococcus sp. LNHM4E3-1. Next base: position 127,398 of record NZ_JBQLID010000007.1, read on the forward strand.
TTCTCGATCCGGGAAGTACAGTAGTCGAATAATCGTTTATCACATAAAAATCCAGCCGGACTCCGGCTGGATTTTGTATTTCATTATTTTTTGACAGTGATAGTCGCTACTACGGTTTCTCCCGCTTTCAGGCGGTTTTCGCTGTTCATCTGGATATTTTCGACCTGATCGCCTTCCGTGAATACGACTGGCGTGATTTTGCTGGCAGCTTTTTCACTGATCACATCCATATCAAATTCCATCAGCAGATCGCCCTCTTCCACGCTGTCTCCTTCGGATACTTTGCATGTAAAGCCTTCTCCGTCGAGAGACACCGTTTCAAGTCCGATGTGAATTAATACATCAAGTCCTTCCTCTGAACGGATGCCAATGGCGTGCTTCGTTGGAAAGATCTGTTCCACCTTTCCTTTAACCGGTGAAAGAATAATTCCTTCCGATGGATCAACCGCAAAACCTTCTCCCATCATTTTTTCTGAAAATGTCGGATCCGGCACTTCTGTAATATCAACGAATGCCCCGCTGACCGGCGATTTTATGGTGACTTCTACAGGCTTTTGTTCTTTTCCAAATAGTTTTTTTAACATTTTATTCACTTCCTTCTTATATAGTCACAACTGCGTTCAAGCTGTGCGTATGCTTTAGTAAGTGTAACGAACTTCACGCCTGCGCACAAACTTTCCGGAACGTCTTTACCATAACATTCCAGAGAATGCCTGATGTAATACTCTTTTTTTGTACGTTTATACAACACGTTTTAAATACGCGCGAATAAGGAATAGAACTCTATTCTAATTGTATATACCTTCTTTTTATAACAATTTAAACCTGAATTCTATACATACAGTCCAACACAGGGGGTGCGCAGATGATTACAGAAAATAAACAGCCACTTTTTGAGAAGTTGTTTTATTTGTATGACCGGCGCTTGATCCAAAAGCATTTCTCAGCCGTACATATGCACAATAACAGCATCTACACCGACGATGCTGCGCTTTTTTATGTGAATCACAGCAACTGGTGGGACGGCCTTTTAATCTACTTTTTAAATAAACACTGGTTCCGTCACCCGGGCTACGTCATGATGGACGAAGAAGGGCTGCGCGAATTCCCATTTTTCCGCAGGCTCGGAGCCTACTCGGTGGACCGCAGCAGCCGCCGCGATGTTATTAATGCCCTCCGCTACACAGAGGATAAGCTCGTGAACGGTCATCACGTCTGGCTATTCCCGCAAGGGGCAGAAACCCATGCCGATCAGTTTCCGATCACTCTTCAGCCCGGCATTTCCTATCTGCTTCCCCGGGTGGATGTACCGTTTGTACCGGTTACGATGCACTACACATTTTTGCACCATCAAAAGCCTGAAATCTTCATAAACATCGGCCCACCGCTCCCGAGGACCCCGGAGAACCTCGCTTCGAGAGCGGCATCTCAGGACGCGCTGGAGCGTCACCTGCAGCATCAATGGGACGAGATGCGTGAAGACATCGCTTACGAGCATATGGAGAACTACACTACCGTTTTGAGAGGTTCACAGACGATGAGCAGCTGGTGGACCTCCCTCCGGCAGAAAAAATAGAAAGGACTCCCGCCATGTTCCTATGGATTCTCATATGCATCCTCAGCGCCTGGACGGTATTTACGATCATTAACGTGTGGACCCTTCCTTCTCTCGCCTCGTTTTCGGTACCGAAGCGACCGGGCTTGATCAGCGTTCTTGTACCGCTTCGGAATGAAGAACGGAACGTGCCAGCGCTTGTGCGGAGCCTCCGCCAGGCGGACGATCTAAAAACAGAATTTATCTTTCTCGATGACCATTCGACTGACCGCACAAAAATGCTCCTGCAGGATGCTGTACGCTATTGGCCTAATGCCCGCTACATTGAGGGAACCACGCTGCCGGACGGCTGGAACGGCAAAGTACATGCGTGCCATCAGTTGTCGAGTGAAGCTGCCGGACAGTATTTGTGTTTTGTTGATGCCGATGTAAGACTGCACGCGGACGCCCTCCGCTGGGCAGAGGGGGCTCTTCAGAAGCACGATGCCGGTCTGGTTACCGGGTTTCCTCATTTCAAAACAGAAGGCTTCTGGGGCCGGCTGCTTGTGTATATGCAGCATTTTGTCGTGTATGCCCACTTGCCCGTCGCAGCCGCTAACCGCACCACCTGGAGGGCCTTTACTGCAGCACACGGGGCTTTTTTGTTTTTCAGCCGGACAGCCTACGACCAGGCCGGGGGTCATGCTGCTGTTAAACAGGCGCTCGTGGATGATATGGCACTTGCCCAAAACATAAAATCAAAACACTTAAAAACACTGCTCGTTTCTCCGGGCCCTGCGGTTACCTGTTATATGTATACGTCCAGCCGGGAAGCGTGGCTTGGCTTCAGCAAAAATATTTTTCCGGGGATCGGCCGCTCGGCGATCATTGCTTTGGCCGTCATCACTGTTCATACTCTTTTTTTTATCGTCCCGGCCTTTCTTCTGCTGGCTGCCATTGCCATGTCCGAGTGGCAGCTCGCTGTCCCATACGTGCTGACGGCTTTGCTTCGCGCTGGGATTACGATAAAAGCTTCCCATCCGTGGTGGACAGTACTCGTACAGCCTCTATCTTCGGGAGCCATGATTGCTGTGCTGCTGTATTCGATTTATCTGGACAAAACGAAAAAAGGCTATTCATGGAAAGGGCGGACCTATCAATGACAACTACTGCTGTTATCGGCGCCGGACTCGGAGGCTTAAGTGCTGCCATTGTACTCGCTAAAACCGGGGAAAACGTTACTGTATACGAAAAAAACGAACGGGCTGGAGGAAAACTCCGCCCGTTTCAGCTGGGAAATCATACATTTGATTATGGTCCTAACACCATTACGATGCCGGATATATTTCACCGCGTACTTGCTTTTGCCGGCAAGGATCCCGGGCAGCTCCTTCCGTTCAAACAGCTGCCGGAGCATACCAGTAATTACTTCCCTGACGGCAGCATGCTCAACGTCTCCTCAGATGCCGAAGAAACAAGACAGGCCATTGCCCGTCTTTCAAAATCCGACGCCAGCCGGTACGATGACTACCTTCGGGAAGTGAAACGGCTTTACATCCTCGCTACTGAAAATTTTCTGCAGCGCACCTTCGAGTCGCCGCTGGATTACCTTTCACCGGGGCTCGCCCTTGCCCTTCGCAAAGTGCGTCCGGCCACTACCATGCATGCTTTCCACCGGCGGTTTTTCGAGCATCCGGATGTGCAGCAGGCGTTCGACCGTTATGCGACCTATATCGGCTCTTCGCCGTATGATGCTCCGGCAACATTCGCGCTGATTGCCCACCTCGAGCTCGCTGACGGCGTGTACTATACTCCGGGCGGAAACGTAAAGATTGCCGACGTGTTTTATGAAACAGCCAAAGAGCTTGGCGTTACCTTTTCGTTCAATGATCCCGTATACCACGTTTCCACCCGCAATGGACGTGCTCAAACCGTGCATGCAGCCTCAGGATCTCTGGAAGTGGACAGTGTATTATTAAATGGGGATCTTCTCAGCCAGTATCCGTTACTTTTCCAGGGCTTCAGTCAAAAGAGCCGGACCGTTCCAGCTCATCCCGAGCCATCTATTTCAGCATTTGTGATCATGGCCGGACTCAACACCCGCCTTCCGCAGTTAAAGCATCACCAGGTCTACTTTTCTGCCGATTATCCAAAAGAGTTTGAGCAGCTCAAGCACGGAGTATTTCCAGATGATCCAACCATTTATATCAGCAACTCCTCCTACAGCGACCGCGGCCAGTCCCCGGACGGCGACAACCTGTTTATTCTTATTAACGCACCAGCACTTCCCGGCGGCGCCATGACAGAAGAGGAAAAACAATCGTACAGAAATCTTGTATACGACAAGCTTGAGGAGTTTGGCCTTTTTCTGCGTCCGCATATTGTGGAGGAACGAGTACTCGGTCCGTCTTATCTGGAAGAAACGTTTGGCGCTTACAGGGGCTCCATTTACGGTCTCGCATCCAACCGGCGGCAGGATGCGTTTCTCCGGCCATTCAACCGCTCCCAGGATTTGAAGAATGTTTACTTTGCCGGCGGTTCCACCCACCCTGGCGGCGGCTCGCCCATGGTGACTACCAGCGGCGTTCTTGCTGCCTCCGCCCTCCTTAAGGATAACGGTGTTTTGCTTGATTTCTGGGGGAAAAATTAAAATGAGAAGCTTTCTGCTTTTCTAATAAAAGCAGCGCATACAAACAGCCCCGCTTACGATAAAAGCGGGGCTGTTTGTAATAGAAAGAGGGGAACTATTCCTCTCTCTCCTCCACTGGAATCCATATTTCGCTTTTGAAATCAGGCTTATCAAACTGATCTCCCTCCATCCACAGCATTTCCGGGCCGGATGCTTGCTGATAACCGGAAGAAGGAAACCATTCCGAATATACTTGTCCCCACGTTGTTTGAAGATGACTTGGAAAAGGTCCCTCAGAGGTAAATACAGCCCAGGTGGAAGCAGGCACTTCCAGCACGTCCCATGTTTCAGGGCTTTTTTTATCAGTAATTACGCCAATATAATGATCCAGCCCTCCCTGTTCTTCCATGCGTGCTTCAGAGAAATTCACGGAAGCTTGAATGAGCCCCGCCGGTTCACCGTTTGACAGCGCAAGTAATTCATTTATTTTCTCCTCGTTCAAGGATTTCCACATCGCATTAATTTCAGGGTTCTCTCCCTCAAAGATGATAGGAACTCTTTTACTTATGCCGACGATTCGAAAAGCTTCTTTTTTCTCTATACGGTAGTTCATTTCGTTTCCTCCCTGGACAGATAGTTGAAAGGTCATCCCTGGATATGCTTTTAAAGAAATTCCGTGCCGTTTTACTTCTGAAGGAGTTACACCGTGCAGCTTCTGAAAGGCCCTCGTAAACGAATCGGGCGAATCGCAGCCATATTTTAACGCTGTATCGATAACACGTACCTGGCGACGCTGAAGATCAAGCGCTGCCATCGTTAAACGGCGGCGCCGGATATATTCCGATACCGGGACGCCTGCTAAAGAAGAAAACATCCGCTTAAAATGGTACTCCGAGCAGCAGGCAATACGGGCCACTTCCTGAAAATCGATTACCTCCGTTAAGTGATTCTCAATATAACGCAGGGCGTTATTCATTTCCTGTAAACTATCCATAATAATGACCTCTCTTATTTAGAGAATATCAATCCCCTGAAATACGTGCCCTGCTTTTCGTGCCTGATAAAGTCGGATGATAACTATTAGCTTTCTGATTAAGAAGCGCACCGGACTATGTATATCATAAAAAAAAGAAATAGAAGCCCCTCACGGGAAAACTTCTATTCCATTTCATTATTTGTTTTTAAAATCGCCTTTTTTATCCTGGGCGACGCCTTTAAGCTTGTCTTTCTTTCCTTCGCGCTGCATCTTTGAATTGTTTGTGGCGCTTCCCATACGGTCTTTTGCTTCCCCTTTGACCTTGTTCGCGTTTCCTTTCAGTTTGTCGCCAAAACCTTTTTTACCGCTCATCTGTGATCCCTCCATGATGTCTGTCTACATCAGCAGTTCCCTTCAGCAGGCAGCGTCAAACAGAAGACTTTCCCCATCGTGCATATTTAATTGGCAGACTGCTTCGGGGCCAGGCTGGCCATCAATGCCTGTTTTATGACATTGGTGATAACGAGTGAAACAAAGCAGGCACCTTTCTGCTGTGCCTGAAGCACGTCTTCCCGGGAGCTTGCAATCGTACCGAGGGGCATTTTCATATCTGCACTTTTTTGATACAGCCCTCTAAGCACCTCCTGCACTTCCGGGTTGTCTGCTCCGTTTCTATACCCCATATTAACGGACAAATCCGTCGGTCCTAAAAACGCCATGTCGATGCCGGGTACCTCCATAATTTCCGTAAAATTTTCGGCCGCTGCCGGGGTTTCAATTTGAACGCTCACTAAAATTTGTTCATCGGACGCATTCATAAACGCTTCTCCGCCGTGGAAACCGTATCCTGCGGCCCTCATCGAAAACGCGGTTCCCCGTGTTCCATACGGTGGATATTTTGCTGCCCGTACCACCTTTACTGCTTCTTCCCGGGAATTTACCATCGGCACCTGGATACCCAGAGCCCCGCGGTCCAATGCCTTTTGAATGCTCGAGGGATCATAGCTCACGCGTATGATAGGCACCATTCCGACTAGCCGGGCGGCTCTGATCATTTCCTCCATCTCTGCCCCGCTGTAGGCGCCGTGCTCATCGTCCATGATAATAAACTCATAGCCTGCGTATCCGAGCATCTCTACGATTGCCGGCGAATAGAGGCTTGTGATAGCCCCCTGGGTCAGCTCGTTTTTTTTAATCTTATCTTTAACCTCGTTTTTCAGCATTTTCATCTTCCTTTGTTAGTTTTCCTGAAGCCAATAGGATAAAACTGCTGTTACTGCTTCGGGCTGGTCCAGAGGACTTAAATGGCCGCACTGGTCAATCAAAACCAATTTTGCACCCGGTATTTTCTTCGCGAGATCTTCCTGCATGGAAGGCCCGCACAGCGCATCCTGCCTGCCTGCCAAAACCAGCGCCGGACACTTTACAGCAGAAAGCACGTCTACCGCCCCCGGGCGCGTTTTATTGGCTTCAAGCTGCCTGTAGTAGCCCTCTTCCCCGACATCCTGACTCATTTGCCGAATTACTTCTTTAACGCTCTCACCAGCATGTTCCTGAAATACAGCACCAGGCAGGAACTGCTCCGAAACCATTTGTTCGAAGCCGCCTGCCTGCAGCTGCTTCTGCTGATTATCCCAAAGCTCTATCTGTTCTTTAGTCGGGGGATAGGGATTGGTATCGAGCAGTGCCAGCTTGTTCACCCGGTCCGGAGCCTCTTTCATTATTTCCATAGCCACAATGCCGCCAAGCGACAGCCCGGCAAGCGAAAAGGATCCGGAAACACTGCCCAGTATTCGCTCCGCCATCTCCTTCACGGAGGCGTCCCGGGTCATGTCTGGAATGATGATCTCTCTATCAGCAGAAAAAGCACGGTGTTGATGCTCCCATAACGCTGACGTACACAACGTACCGGGAATTAATACAAGAGGTTCCATGCTGCTCCCCCTCCTTTTGGAGTACTTATTTTTCCAGCCGCACCTCTGCCGACAAACGGTGCCCTTCCAATCCTTCAATTTCGGATTGTGCTGTAGCATGAGCGGCCAGATGCTGGGTGCCTCTGCCTGTAATTTCCTGATGGGTGGCGATTTTCACAAAATTCCCTACCCATAGTCCTCCGGTGTAACGGGCGCCCCGCTGCGTTGGCAGGGTATGATTGGTTCCTGAAACCTTGTCTGAGAAGACCACGGAGCTTTCTTCCCCTAAAAATATGGAGCCGTAATTGCTCAATCTGTCCTTAATCTCCTCATACGATCGCAGGTGCACGTGCAGATGTTCGATAGCGTAGTCATCACACACGTCGATGCCCTGGCTGGTGCTGTCTACAACAACAACCTCTCCCGCTTTTTCCCATGCCGCGTGAGCCGGTGAATCTTCAGAAAACTGCTTCAAATATTTTTCCACCTCAATGATTGTCTGGGCGGCCTGTTCTTCCGAGGTGGAAACAAGAATGGCTCTGGCATTTGGATCGTGTTCTGCCTGGGCTAATAGGTCTGCTGCGCACCATTCGGGCTTTGCATGCTCATCGGCAAACACGAGCACTTCACTCGGCCCGGCAATCAGGTCGATGCCCACTTTGCCGAACACCTGTCTTTTCGCTTCTGCTACAAACCGGTTGCCCGGCCCGGCAATGACATCGACCTCCGGCACCGTTTCTGTTCCTGTCGCCATTGCTGCCACAGCCTGCGCTCCGCCTATGGCGAAAATATCCGTTACCCCCGAGCAATGGAGCCCGTACAATACCGCCGGATGAATGCTGCCCTTATAATTAGCCGGACTGCACGCAATAATTTGTTTTGCACCTGCCACTTTGGCAGGCACCGTTACCATCGGTCCGGAGGAAAGCAGCGGAAACCGGCCGCCAGGCACATATGCTCCCACCTTTTCCACCGGTATTACCCGGTGCCCCATCCGGATGCCTTCCCCAAAGTCTTTATCCAGGGGCTGCAGGCATTCGAGCTGAGCTTCAGCAAACGCCGTCACCCTATCCACTACTCTTTCGATCAACCTCTTCGTTTCGTCTGAAAGAGAAGCAATGCTTTCGTTCAGCTCTTCTTCAGAAATACGAATGGGCCGTGCGGAGTCACTGAATTTCTCCTCATAGCGTTTAACCGCTTCATCGCCCTCCTGCTTCACGTCTTTAATAATTTGTTTTACAATCTGCTCTGTTTCCTCCGTCACTTCGGACGAAATGGCATCAGCTTTCTTTAAATACTGCATAAACGCCTCCCAGGTTCTATAAATTATTTCACTGCTCCTGCACTCATACCTTTAACAAACTGCTTCCGGACGATAAGCATAAATATAATCGTCGGCAGCACATAGATAATGCCTGCAGCAGCCATTTCATTCCAGATTACACCGTTCTGGCCGACAAAGTAGGACAGAGCCACCGGTAATGTTACGGCTTCCTCGTTCGTTAAAATAAGCGCAAACATGTACTCATTCCACGTAATAACAAAGCAGAAGACGGCGGCAGTAATAATACCCGGCCGGGCCATCGGCAGCAGAATATGCCATATGACACGGAGCCTCCCCGCACCGTCAATCATTCCTGCTTCCTCCATGTCCTGCGGAATGCTGTCGATGAAGCCTTTAATCAGCCAGATCGCATACGGAATCGTGTGGCCAAGATTTACAATAATCAGCGCCAGTGTAGTATCGAGGATCCCCCAGTTCCGGAACATAATGAAAAATGGAATCACGTTGACGATTAAAGGGATAAACTGCGTTGCCAGAATCGCAAACATGAATACCTGTTTCCCCTTCATGTCAAAGCGGGAGATGCTGTAGGCTGCCAGCACACTGACCGGCATAGTGATCAGCAGCGTGAAAAACACGATTATGGTACTGTTGGAGTAAAACCTCCCAAAATTATACTCTGCGCTGAATATTCTGCTGAAGTTCTCCAGGGTCGGCTGGAAAAACACGCTTAACGAATACACTTCCGATACCGGTTTGAAGGCAGTTAAGGTGATCCAAAAAATAGGCAGAAACAAAAACGTTACGACGAGCAATACGCCAATGGTTTCCACTACACCCAGCGTTATTTTGCGCTTTTGCAGTGCTTTGGCTTTCTTCTCTTCCGTAGCAGGTGCCGCTGTAGTATTCATTAGTTCCACTCGCCTCCTTTCACGAGTTTCCTCATGTAAATAAGAACGAAGCCGATCGTTATAATGGCGAGAATGTAGCCAAGAGCCGCTCCGTAACCCATGTCATAATACCTGAAGGACGTATTATAGATGAGGAAGTTCAAAACTTCGGTGGAATTCCCCGGTCCCCCGCTGGTTAGTGTGACAATGGGGTCAAACTGTTTCAGGGCAAACATCGTCATCAGAATAGAGGCGATCAAAATGATCGGCTGCAGCATGGGCAGGGTGATACGGAAAAGCGTCTGAAGGGCGGAAGCCCCGTCGATTTTTGCTGCTTCAAATACTTCTCCTGGCATGCCCATTAATCCGCTGATAAACATGAGACTCATAAACGGCAGCCATATCCAGACAGCCACCGAAATTAGTGCCGCCATTGCCGTAGAAGGGTTGCCGAGCCAGACGACATCTGACAGCGGAGGAACCAAAAATCCGACAATCCGGTCAAACAGCCCGTAATCCGGGTTCAGCATAAAACGCCAGGAGTACCCTACCAGCGCCGGACTTAAAGCAAAAGGAATGATCAGTACAGCCCGCAAAAACGACAGATGCTTTTTTTCTTTACTCAGCAGCATACCTACAGCTATTGCGGCTGCAATGGTGATAAAAACAGTGCTTATGGTGAATATTAGCGTCACTATGACGCTGTTCCAGAAATTTCCGTCCGACATTGCCTGAAGATAATTATCAAACCCTACAAAGGGGCCGGTTTCAAGCGTTTCAGTTAAATCCCATTCATGGAGACTGATCCAGAGTGAACGGACCAGCGGGAACACGGTAATCGTTCCAACGATTAAAAGTGCAGGGGCGAGCAGTATATATTTAAAATACTTATTGGTCATGCCTTTATCCTCCTCTTTGAGGCCGATGCCGATAAAACATTGTTAGGGAGCCCCCTTCACCGTAAGGGGGCTGAATGGTTTTATTCGTAATATCCTTCTTCTTCCAACAATTGTTCTACTTCCGCAGCCGCTTCATTCGTCGTTTGCTCTACCGGGGCTCCGGCTGCCATGTCTGAGATGGCACTGCTGATAATATTTGAGACTTCAGGCCACTCCGGAATTTTTGGAAGTGTCTGGGCGTTTCCAAACGCTTCTCCGCCTACTTTGAACAGATCGTCGCCCGCTTCATTTAATTCTTCGTCATTAAAATTCTCCGTCTGGGAAATGTCGGTGGAGAATTGATCAGACGGCGATTCTCCATTCAATGCATCCAGGACGATCTCTTTTTCGTTTTCCGGCTCGCTTACCCATTTCATGAATTCCCAGGCGGCTTCTTTATTCTCTGAATCCTTCATCATGCCCAGTGGGAAAGTAGAAATATTTGCGGTGCTGCCTTTTCCTTCCCAGCCGGGTACAGTAGTAAAGCCGACATTACCCTGAACTTCCTCGTCTGCTGAATCACTCAGGTTAAAGTCGGAATATACCCACCACCAGCCGACCCACATGGCAGAATTCCCCTGTTTAAAGTCAGTTCGTGCATCCTGCTCCCCAAAGGAAACAGAACCCGGGGAGGCAATTTCATCTTCCACTAACAGGTCAACGTACCTCTGGGTCGCTTCGATACCTTCCTCAGAGTTAAACACCGGCTTCATATCCTCGTCGAAAATATCGGCTCCGTTGCTCCACAAGTAAGAGGTCCACATGTACATGTTCTGCCCGTTGTTTCCGCCCTGATAATAAGGGGAAATTGCTGACATTTCTGTATTTTCTGTAATTTCTTTGCCTGCTTCCTCTAATTCCGTCCATGTCTCCGGTGGATCGATGCCTAAATCCTCAAAAACATCCTTACGGTAAAACATCAATTGCGCGTTTGCCCGAACCGGCAGACTGTGTACCTCATCGTCAAATGTGGATAAATTTAACGATGATTCCGGAAAGCGGTCAAAATTATAGTCGTCCTCGGCAGCGTACTCATCTAACGGCTCCAGAAACTGCTGCACAGACGGTCCCATCGTATCCAGATACGTGACCAGGTCAAAGGTGCCCTCTCCCGAAATACCTTCAGTAGTAATGCGGTCAAGCAGGTTATTGTAAGGCACCCCGATGAATTCTACTTCGATGCCCGTTTCTTCCGTGAATTCTTCACTTCTCGCTTCCCATGCATTAAACTGGCCGATATCTCCTTCGGTAACTGCTACAGTGACTGTCTCCCCTTCTAAATCTTCATCCCCCGAGGAATTACCGCAGCCGCTAAGCGCCAGTGACGAAACCAATGTTCCGGACAGTAGTAACAGTGATGGCTTTTTATACATTTTTATGCCCCCTATTTTTTATGCCTGCAAGCTGCAAACCAATTTCACTGCTGATTCTGCAGCATTATTTGCCGGCAGTTGCACATTGCTTGTTTCTCTGCTCATAAAACGGTGTTAAAAACAAACGTTCATATTCTTCAGCAAGCTGCAGCACGGTTTTCTCCTGATGCCAGCCTCCAACTAATTGAATCCCCACTGGCAGCTGACCGCCCGAAAGGCCGCCGGGCATGGACAGAGCCGGATGCCCTGTAATGTCGAACGGGCACGTGTATCTGATCATTGCTTCGTTTATATGCTCCCCGTCCAAAACCTGGTTTTCTCCCAGGCGCGGCGGGGTAACAGGAAGAGTAGGAGTTACTAAAATATCCATCTGTGTAAATAGTTTGGAAAGTTTGAGTGTCATTTCTTCCTTCTGTTTAAGAGCTTCCAAATATTCTAACGCCGAAGCTTTTTCTCCCCGTGCAAACGTGGGGCCGATATCTTCTGCGTAATCATCAAGAGATGCTTTTCCCTGATGTACAAGTGTAACCTCCGGTGCGGCAATTTTCCGGGCCAGCTCAATGGAGCTGTTGAAGAAAGCCGTGTCCACTTCTATTAGCTCGGCTCCCATTGAACGACAGTTTCCCAAAAACTGGTCGTACACCTTCTGCACCTCCGCACTAAGGTTTTCATTAAAGTACTGCTTGGGGACGCCCAGCTTGAGTGGTCTTTCCCCTGTCTGTGGATTGCCAGGAGTAGTTTTTTGCATGCCATAAAGCAATAAAGAAATATCTGATACATAATTAGCCATTGGTCCTGCATGATCCATCGAAGTGGATAACGAAAAAATGCCTTCGGTGCTGATGAGCCCATACGTCGCCTTTAACCCGGTGATTCCTGTACATGAGGACGGTATTCTGATGGACCCTGCGGTGTCCGTACCAACGGAACTGCAGCAAAAGCCGGCAGCTACAGCCGCCGCCGAGCCGCCGCTGGACCCGCCTACCATATAGTCCTGATGCCACGGATTGAGAACGTCCCCGTAAAAGGGATTTTTTGATGTAATCCCAAACGCATACTCATGTAAATTGTTCTTCCCCAAATTAATGGCCCCGCGGCTTTTTAGATTCGTTACCACTGCAGCGTCTTCACTGGGAACGTAATTCCTATCAATCCAGGATCCGTTGGTCGTTTTTGTTCCTTTTGTATTAATAATGTCTTTGTAGGAAACAGGAATTCCCGCCAGCTTGCTTTCGAAATGGCCCTTATTAAATTCTTCAGTTATGTTTTTTGCTTCAAGTACTGCTTCTTCTTCTGTTATGGAAATAAAGGAATGAAGTTCGCTGTCCCGGGCTTTTATTTTTCGCAGGCAGTCCGTAACTATTTCCGCAGGAGAAAACCATTTATGCTGATATCCTTCGTGCAGCTTGCGGATGGAATTCATGATACCTCCCTCCAATGATTGTTATGAAACACCGGTAAAGTTACCGTCCTCAGAGGAAAACTGGTTGTCGCCGCCCTCGTTATCTTCGTCCATTTGAGCATAGATCTGGCGCAGCACTTCCATGCCGTCAAACAGCATCCATTCCTCCTGAATCTTTTTGTTGCGGACTTTGAAATGATTCATCCCGTTGATTTCCACCGCTTTTCCGCTTGGTGAACCGAAATAGCCAATACCGCCATGTACACCTTGAATTCTCCAGCGCACAGCTACATCCCAATCGTCATCCGAGCCTTTTTTGTTGCACGTCACACGATCAAGCAGCACCTTGGCATTCGGTACAGAGGCAAACAGGTTAATGAACATGCCCTGGATTTCACTATGTCCGACCATGTCTTTATTGCATACGTAATGAATCACGGCATTGCTTTCGTAAAAATTCTTTACATAATTAAACGACCGGCGCTCCCACACTTTGTTGAACATTTCGAGTATAAAATCACCAATTTCAAATTCTTCGTGCTGCGGGATATACTCTTTTGGCGGAAGCCCTTCCTCTGCCGACTGGGACAGGCTGAACTGCAGGTTAGGAGCCAGCTGCTTTGTCTGCTTCGCGGTACGCTTAGCTATTTCCAACGGATCATAGCCGAGCTGCTGCACGAGGTGGTGCGTATCCATCACGAGCCATTCTTCATATATTTTGTTTTCATGAATCAGGCAGTCGGCGGTTGTCCGGAAAACGACTCTTTTCCCTGTTGCAGGACCATAAAGGGTGTCACCAATATTAGTCGCTACAGACCTGCCGCGGTGGGAAGTGAAAAAGCCTTCTTCATCATTGCCGGACCATACAATGCTCCACCCGAGGCCTGTACGGTCTGGAAAAGCCTGCAGGGTTTGCAGCGTCCCCGAGATTACTTCGTTAACACCGTGGCTGTTAATGAGTCCGCGGTGGATCTGCACGCCATGACTGTACGTATCATAAATAAGTCCGATGTCCTTTTCCTTCCAGATCTGACGGGTAATCCGTACAATATAATCCACGATATTGTGGTAATTGCCGTAGCCCTTCATCGATTGCTTTTTGATTTCATGCTCCGGGATACGCAGATAATCCTCATCATCCCGGGCATCCATCGCGTTTACTTCACTGCCGTCAGCGTAATGTACTAGATGCTTATGAACGGTGTCCTTTCCGCCTTTTGTTTCTGCCTTCGGGCTTTTTGTCACTTCCTGGGCCGGTTCTCCTTTTCCGGCTGTCAGTGCCTCTTCCTGTTTCTTACCTGTTTTGGCTGCATTCTTGTTTTCCATAAAATACCCTCCTGAGCATTGGTTGTGTCCCACTTGCCTATAGACTCTCGTCTACGTAATTCTTCTATTATATATTTTTTCACTCTCCCATTTTCAATTTTTCTGCCATTTCTTTTTCTCTTTCCTTAAAATCCTCCGGCGGCACCATTTTGCCTTTTTCGTCCGCATTGAACCCGTATTGGGCTGCTTGTTTCATCACGTCAGGCGCCCAGTAAGGATCCTTTCCTTCAAACACTTCATGCTGCTCGAGCACCGCAAACAGCCACGCGTCCTCATCGCTCACATTTTCCAGACCGCGGTACAGCCCTTTCGGCAGTGTGATCAAATCCCATGCTTCCAAAATAGCTTCACCTTCAATCTCGTCCGGACCTTCTCCCCAATAAAAGCGCCATTTTCCACTCAGCGGCATGAACGATTCAATATAATCATGCGTATGAAAAGCCGGGCCGTTTCCGGGCGGAGCCTTGACCATTCCAATCTGGAAGCCATGCGGCTCAGTAATAATCGGGTTGTATTCAGGATTTTCGCTTGCTGTGTCCCCGATCACTGCGTAATTAATCCGGTTGTGCCCCGGGATGATGCTGTCGATAAACATCAGCGGGATGCCCTGCGATTTCATGTCCTTAAATCGTACAATCCGTTCCTTCATTTGTTCATTAATGCTTTTTGTCGAGTTTTCATTCATGTACTAGTCCTCCTAAGACGATTGTTTTGTTGTGTATTATCAGAAGCTCTCACCAGACGGTCCAGCCGCCATCGACGACGATCGTCTGGCCGGTAACCATATCGGAGGAAGCCGAGCTGAGAAATGCCACTGCTCCGAATAAGTCTTCAGGCCGGGCCAGTCTGCCAAGCGGAATTCTTGCAAGCACTTCCTCTTTAAATTCTGTATCCTCAAACATTTTTTCTGTCATTGGTGTTTCAATAAAGGTCGGAGCTACAGCATTAACATTGATGCCGTAAGAAGACCACTCAATTGCCAGTGATTTGGTCAGCTGCGTAATTCCTCCCTTGCTTGAGCTGTAGGCTGTGCGGTTGTAATACCCTACAAAAGCCATCTGGGAGGACATATTAATAATCTTTCCGCGCCTCGCTTCACGCATCCATTTTCCAGCAGCCTGACAGGCAAAAAAGACGCTTTTTAAATTAATGTCGTGGATTCGGTCCCATTGCTCCTCCGTTACCTCTTCTGCCGGCGCCGGGATATTCGTGCCGGCATTGTTCAGGAGCACATCGATCCGGCCAAACCATTTGTAAATACTTTCGAATAATTCGTCCAGGTGTTCGGTGTCGGTTAAATCAAACGGAAATGACTCAGCCGTCCAGCCTTTCTCCTGAATGATACGGGCTGTTTCCTGTAAAGCCTGTTCATCCCGGGCTACCAGAGCCACGCCGGCGCCGGCCTCGGCCAGCATAACCGCTATTTCCCTGCCTATGCCTTTATTAGCACCAGTAACGACGACCGTTTTCCCTTCTAAAGAGAATAGATTAGAGCTGATGGCTTTTCCTCCTTTTTTGTATACGTATTCAAAAACGGTTAAAAATTTTATGAATACGTATACAATAACAGGCAGCATTTTATTTGTAAACGCTTTCTTTGTTTTTTATTATTTATGTGGTGCTCCGCTCAATTAAAATTGGCTCAATAACCTCGTCCGTATAGGCTTCCTGCTTTTCCCCGGATGCCAGTAAATTAATTAATTTTTCCACTGCCAAAAGCGACATACGTTCATGCTGCTGGGAAATGGTCGTTAAATTTATCAGTGGATTAGCCGCAAGGTTGATATTGTCAAAGCCAATAACTGCCAGATCACCAGGCACATTCAGATTCATCGTTTTACAGCTCTCCATAATGGCCAGCGCCATCTGGTCTGAAGCAGCAAATACAGCTGTTGCCGGGTCCGGGCCCTTCATTATTTCTTTTATATAATCCGAAATCGCTGTGTGTTCCAAATCCCCAACGTAAACGAGCGCTGGATCATAGGGAATGCTATGTTCTTCAAGCTTGTTTTCATAGCCAATACTTCTTTCATAAAGCGTCGAATACTTTGTTAACAGCGTCGCAAACCCTATTCGCTTATGGCCTTTGCCAATCAAATGCTCCATCGCCATGTGAGCACCCTTAACGTTGTCGAGTACAAAGGAATGACCCTTTTCTGAATACGTTTTTGTATTATACAAAACGACAGGGGTATCCGAGCTGTAAAGCCGGTTGATTTCTTCTTCATATCTTTCCACGGATCCGACAATGATCCCTTCCACACGCTTTCCGATCAGCGTATCTATCGCTGTTTTTAAATTGTCACTGCTGTGATTGGTATCTGTTAATATGACGTCGTAGCCTTTTTTTCTGGCTTCGGTTATAATAATTTTCGCGGTTTCCGCAAAAAAGGTATTCGCTATGTCCCCGACAATTAAACCAATCGTTCCGGTTTTTCGTTTGTTTAAACTTCTCGCGACTTCATCCGGCGTAAAGCCCATTTCGTCTATCGCACTTAACACCTTCTGCCGTGTGGCTTCCTTGATATAAGGATAGTTGTTAATTACTCTTGAAACCGTTGCCTGGGACACGCCTGCTTTTTTGGCTACATCGTTGGACGTCACAGTTAACTTCATTACTTACCAATCACCTTTTCATGTTCCCGAAATTAGTTGAATGCGTATTCAACTAATTTTAAATTAGCACATTTATCCATATACTTCAATTTTCGTGCC
This sequence comes from Marinococcus sp. LNHM4E3-1, assembly GCF_056034405.1. Lineage (NCBI taxonomy): Bacteria > Bacillati > Bacillota > Bacilli > Caryophanales > Bacillaceae > Marinococcus > Marinococcus sp. LNHM4E3-1. The sequence continues at coordinate 144,379 of NZ_JBQLID010000007.1, forward strand.
GCGTTCAATCGGTGGCGCTGTATCTTTGGACACGTAATGAAGCCTGGGCTTTATGGCCTTTGAAGCCTTCAAGCTCGCACAGTCGTTCGGCATATCTGCCTATTTCTACGCTGGCTTCCTTCGTCACACGCTGATACGTGCAGTTTTTCAAAAACTTGCCTACCCATAAACCGCCCGTATATTTTGCCGCCTGCTTGGTCGGAAGTGTGTGGTTGGTTCCAATTACCTTGTCCCCGTACGCTACATTCGTTTCAGGCCCGAGAAAGAGTGCACCGTAGTTTGTCATGTTTTCCAGAAAATAATCCGGATTGCTCGTGAGAACCTCTACGTGTTCATAGGCAAGCTTATCTGCCTCCTGAACCGCTTCCTCCACATCTTCTACTACGATAATTGAACCATTGTCCTGCCACGCCTGCTCTGCGACTTCCGCTGTCGGGAGTGTTTTTAACTGACGGGCAATCTCCTCCTCCAACGACTCGGCAAGCGATTGGGACGTGGTAATAAGAGCGCCCGGAGACGTTGGGCCGTGCTCTGCCTGGCCGAGAATATCAGTGGCCACCATTTCCACATCGGCTGTTTCATCAGCAATGACAAGCGTTTCGGTCGGGCCTGCAAATAAATCAATGCCCACTCTGCCGTACAGCTGCCGCTTTGCTTCCGCCACAAAAGCGTTTCCCGGACCGACGATCATATCCACCGGCTGAATCGTTTCCGTTCCGACAGCCATGGCGGTCATTGCCTGGACTCCTCCCAGCAGATAGATTTCATCGGCTCCAGCCATATGCATAGCTGCTACTGTAGCTGCCGGTATCTCACCATTACTCGGTGGCGTGCAGGCGATTACCCTTTCGACTCCGGCCACCTTCGCTGTCACAATACTCATATGGGAAGAAGCAACCATCGGATAGCGTCCTCCTGGAATATAGCAGCCTACGCTGTTCACCGGGATGTTTTTATGCCCTAAAATAACGCCGGGACGTGTTTCCACTTCAATATCCTGAATCGACTCCCGCTGATGCCTTGCGAAATTTTGAATTTGTGCCTGCGCAAAGCTAATATCGTCAATTACCTGCTGGGGGAGCTCATCGATTACCTGCTGAATGGTTTCCGGCGATAGACGGAACGCTTCCGGTGACCATTTGTCGAATTTTTCGGAGAGCTCCCGGACCGCTTCATCTCCCCGCTTTTCTACGTCATGAATGATCCCTTGCACCGCCTGCTGAACCTCCGTGTCCGCCTCCTGCTTTTCCTGATCGCTTTTACCTCTTTTCAAATAAGTGGGCATCAAGCATCCTCCTTTATTTTTGAATACGTATTCAATATAAACTAAACCACCTATTTTGTAAACGCTTTATTAAATAATCCGGCTGCTCTTTCATAAAAAATACGGCACCTGTTTATCAAGAACAGGTACCGTACGATTAAAAATTAACCCCACACTTTTATTTCATTTTTGCCGGACTGCAGCTGACCGATCGGACCCGGGACGTCTGCGCCGTCTTTTTGTTCTCCGAAAAAGTCGGTGTCTATCCGCAGCCTGCTTCCATCCGGATTTTCAAAATCTGCATCCACGATACGTGCCCGCTCCAGGTTGCCCGTATGCTTTATCTCACCGCGCATTTGCTCAAATTCATCAGGCAGCTCACAGGAAAGATATACACCGTCCTCTTTTTCGATGATCGTAAGCTGGGGGTCAAAGGATTCTTTGGTGAATGCCTCATTTTCTCCTTCAAACGGAACCGCCCCGTTAAAGTAGGCGTTATGATTAATATAGACCGGCTGCTCGATACTGTGGAACGCTTCATGGTCGCCGCCTACCTGGTCAACAGCTTCGATGTACTCCTCAAGCGATGCCGTATATCCGTTAAAATGGGAGGTTCCTACATTATCCAGGTCCGGTTTTCCGACAAACATGTTATTGTAAAAACGGTCGTCCCCGCCGTAGGTGGCCGCAAAGCCTGCTACCTCCGTGCTGTGAGGCACATGATACGGCGTTGCCCGGTCCAGCATTTTACGATGAACCATCCTGCCCGCAATCAGATTGTTAACGTAAGCTCCTCCCTGCGCATGATTATCCAGGGCATAGTCTGCTGTTAAAATATTATGGTCCACCACGTACGGCCCGCTGCTCACTTCTACAAAAAGATCGCGGCTGTTCCTGTAAAATAGATTTTTGCTTACCCTTGTTCCCTGGGTCTGCCAGTCGAGCCATACCCCAAGCGAGCAGTCATGGATGCGGTTGCTGTGAATCTGAACATCAATTGCTGCGTGCAGTTTAATTCCGGCAATTTCGTGACCGAAAAATTCCCGCTTTAATGCGATGTTATAAATGTGGTTATGATAGATTTCGCTGAACACGCAGCCCAGATGACCGACCACCCCGTTCTGGCCGCAATCGTAAATGGTGTTATTCCGGATAATGTGAGAGCCGATACGCTCCTTGCTCCACCCAATCTGACGGGCAAGAAATACAGATTCCAGCTGGTACTGGTAGCCTGGCTTGTCTTTTCTTATCGTCCGGTAGTTATCGCCGGTCGATGCTTCCTTTCCAATACTGATCGCGCTGCATTTGGAATCGTGAATCACGTTGTTTTCAATAATCCATCCTTTGCTCCAGTTCGGTCCGATCAACCCCGGCTGATCCGCTGTCGGAGGGGTCCACGGCGTTGCTGCCTGTGCCATTTCAAACCCCTGCACCGTAATATAGTTGAGCCCTGTCTCTTCCGGATAAAAGCAGGCCTTCCGCACGTTTATTTCCACCAGCTCTTTATTCGGATCAGTTCCCTGGAAATTGGCGAAAATCGTCGTATGGCTGCTGTCTGCTTCCGCATACCAGCGATACGTGGTCTGCTCCGGCCGATGGACAGGAACAATCGTTTTTGTCCAGTGGTCCAGAACCTCGGTCTGCTTTTCCGGATTCATCACTTCGTCGAAGGTTTCAGCTTCGTAAAAGGACATTCCGTTTAAATATACATCTCCCAGATGCCTGCCTGGGTTGTGTACGATCCAGTCCCCGAATATTTTTTCCGTAAACGGATTGTAGTCGCCAAATAACGTGTTTGGAATAACTGCCTTCCAGACCGTTCCTTCCACCTGTTCCCAGTAGTCAATTTGTTCCGAACCTTTAATCACTGCTTTTTCTCCGGGAGCAGCGGTATATGTAATTCTTCGATCCTCGCTCCGGCCTCCATTTTTCGGCTTCACCCATTCTCTGTATTCACCTTCATGCACTACTACGGTATCGCCTGCAGCGGCTGTCGAAGCCGCTTTATTAATTGTTAAAAATGGGTTTTCCCGTGTACCATTACTGCTGTCAGAGCCGTTTTTTGCTACATGATATTCAACTGCCATAAAGCTTCCCCCTTTTATCAATCTATTTTTATTATAGGCAGGAAGCTTCTTATGCTTCTATTCAAAAAATAGTATAATATAAGACAATATTAGTGTTTATGAAAGGGGGGAACCGGCTGTGGTCTTTTTTGAGCCTCATGGAGTCGAAGAGCAGGAATCATTTCAGAGTGTTACCTTGACTAATTTCAGCTTCCCGCTTCACTTTCACCGTGCCTATGAACTGATCATCGTGCATGAAGGACAGGTGCGGGTCACCATTGACCAGAAGGAGTATCTTCTGCAGCAAAACGAAGCGGTTTTTATTTTTAATAATCAGATGCATGAATTTACAACGGTCGGGCATTCCGCTATCACCATCATCATTTTTTCCCCTGAATTGATTGGCCGTTTCTTTATGGATTATAAAGGCCTCATTCCCGTCAATAATACGTTCTCTCTTTCACCGGACGCGCAGCTACCGTCCCGGGGCTCCGTCTACAGGCAAAAAAGCTTTTTGTACGGCATATGCAGTACATTAGAGGAAAATACCGATTTCAAGCCCGTACAGTATTCCGCGAAAACAAAAATACTTCATCAAATGCTTCTGTATGTGGATAATAATTACGCCGCCGAATGTACGTTAAAAGCGGTGGCTGAACATTTGCAGTATGACTATCCCTACCTGTCCAAGCTGTTTGTTCACATGGCAGGCATGACCTTTACCGAATACTTAAACTATTACCGGATCTCGCGTGCCTGTTATTTACTGAAAAGCAGCCAGAAGCCGATCGGGGAAATTGCTGCAGACTGCGGCTACAGCAGCCTCCGCTCCTTCAACCGGAATTTCCAGGCATTTGTACGCGATTCCCCCCGCAGGTTTCGGGAGCTTTCGTCCCAACAGGCTTAATTACCGGCGGAGGATTTCGTGATTCGGAGAAACGAATTCGCTTTTCTTTGAAATTCATACGAAACGGAAACCTCTTCCACCCTATGGCCCTCCGTTGTTAAATATTCAATCACTTCATCCAGGTGTTCGTACCGGTCGCCCTTCAGATCCACCAGCGGAAAAATACGCACTTCCTCTTTTGCCACTCTCAGCAATTCTGTAAGCGTGGCGATATGAAAGTCATAGCTCAGACGGTCGGCGTACATAAACAGGAAATGGGCGGATAAAACCATATCGAAGGCACTATCCTTAAAGGGAAGCACCGGAAGTTCCGCTGGCACATACCGGCCGCCTGAATGATACATATCTTCCGCACAGTCGTGCAGCGCCTGTTTGCGTCTGCTTTTTAAATCTTCAACACTACGAATGTACGCCCATTTGTAATTATCTTCGGCCTTCGTTATGTGTGCCGCCGCGTGCTCAATATCCTGCAGCCCTTTTTGTTTCAGGTCTTCGCCCCGGTGATCGTACGCAATATCACAGGCTGTCACTTCTGCCCCCAGACTGTTTCCAATAGCCGTAAACGAACAGGCCCCGGCCGGGCAATCAAGAATGCGTTTTCCCTGGATTCCTGCTTTTGAGAGGGCAAACATATCCAGGTATTCGTCAAATGTGCGCCCGATAAAAACAATACGATCCAAATCAAGCTTCGTCTTCTTCTCTTCTCTGCTCAACTCTGCTCACCTCAAATAAAAAAGATTACCCTCACGTTAGCATATGTTCTGCTACCAGGGTAATCCTTACTGGAAAAATAATCTATTTTTTAACCGTTATTTTACATCCTGTTAAGCTAATGATCCTCCGTCAACAACCATCTCGTCCCCGGTGACAAACCGGGATTCATCGGAAGCATAGTACAGGGCGGCATAGGCAATATCTACCGCTTCCCCGTGGTGAGGCGGAAGAGGCACGACATCTTGGTTATCCTGCGAAATGGTTTTCTGCCGCTCTCCCATGATAGGTGTTCTGATCGGCCCGGGATGAATGCTGTTTGCCCGGATGTTTTCTTCAGCAAAGTGCGCGGCCACGTGCGTCGTCATCGAACGGACCGCTCCTTTTGCTGCGCTGTAGGCTGTACCGTTGCCGCCGGCCGCTCCGGATCCGGTCAGTGCAGCCATCGAGGCTATATTGATAATCGCTCCCTGCCCGGCCTTCTGCATTTCCGGAATAACCTCGCGCATACCGAGAAAGTAGCCTGTCGAATCCACGTTCATGACTTTATTCCATTCTTCAAGAGAAGTATCCAGAATCTTGCTCGGATAATGGATACCTGCGTTGTTTACCAGGATATCCACCTGACCGTAGGCGTCCACCGCCTGTTGGACCGCTTTTTTCCAATTTTCCTCTGAAGTGGTATCCAGTTCAAAGGCGGTGATGTCTGCCCCTTCGTCCTGTATTTTCTTTACTTCCTCCTGCAGCAGGTCGAGCTGAACGTCGGCTGCTATCACCTTCGCTCCCTCTTCTGCAAACAGTTTGGCAGTGCCGAGGCCAATCCCACCGGCTGCCCCGGTCACAATCGCAACTTTGTTTTGTAAACGTGCCAATCTATTTCCTCCTTCAATGATTCAGACTCATCCGTTTTCTCTCGTACAAATACCCATTATGGAGAGCAGGTAATCAAGGCCCCTTTAAATGGTATACTTTAGACAAATCTTTAAAGTCTTAAGGAGGGATTCATATGGACGCGAGAAATAATTCATCTCAGCACCTTGCATCAAAACAGAAGAAAGACATACTGGCCATACTCGAAGACCGTTTCGGGCAGCATATGCACCGCCATGAAGAATTAGCATGGACTTCTGTTTTGGAAAAGCTGGAGGCTGACGACGAAAAACTGTGGTCATTGAACGAAATGGAAGCAACCGGCGGAGAACCGGATGTGATTGGCTATGACCGTGAAGAAAACAAATATTTATTCTGTGACTGCTCGCCAGAAAGCCCTAAGGGTCGCCGGAGTTTCTGCTATGACCGCGAAGCACTAAAAGCAAGAAAGAAATATAAGCCTGAAACAAGCGCTGTCGACATGGCTCAGGCTATGGGTGTTGAGCTTTTAACCGAAGAGCAGTACCGCACCCTGCAGAAGCTGGAAAAAGTTGATACGAAAACATCAAGCTGGATTCAGACACCTGCGGACATAAGAAAACGGGGCGGCGCTTTGTTTGGTGACCACCGGTACGGTCGCACGTTCATATACCATAACGGAGCCGAAGCGTACTACGCCGCGAGAGGCTTTCGGTGTATATTGAAAGTATAAAATACTACTGCTCTTCTTCGGCACTCCCTTTGATCCGGGTATTTATAATTTGATTGCTGCTTACAAACGTTTCGGATTCAATCATGCTCGGTTTTCCCATAGCGACTCCCTGAATAATGCGTAAGGTATTCCATCCTTCTTTTACTGGGGGCAACATTTTATGGGCCGTTAAATAGGCACCTAAGGCCGACGCAGCTACCCCGGTGGCCGGATCTTCCGGATAGCCGGCTCTTCGGGGGAACTGGCGCGCCTGCACGTATTTTTCTTTTTGTTGTGAAATAGCGAAAGGATAAAAGCCGGTCGTGTTGAATTCGTCACATAAATCCCAAAGATATTCAAAATCAGGATGAATCGAGTTCAGCGTATCTACACTTTTTAAAGGGATAATTAATTTATAACGAGACGTGGAAACGGATTGAACCGGCCATTCCGCCAATTCCTCTGAGCCAATATTTAGTGCCCTGCCTATTTCTTCTTTCGACGGCACGGTGTTCAGAAACTCGGGCGGGAACTGTTCGACACTTATCTTCAGCTTCGAATCACGCTTTGTCCATTCTACATTCACAGGGCCAAGCATCGTTTCCACAACGACCGGGGAATGGCTAACGGCTCCTTTGTTAGCTAAAACCGTAATGCTCCCTATGGTTGCATGTATGCACATTTCCATCTCATGGGAGGGAACAAAAAAACGAAGCTTAAGATCGCAGTCCGGACGGGTTGAAGATATGACGAAGGCTGACTCATGCTTAAACTCTTTCGTCATCTGCTGCATTGTCTCTGTGGAGAGGTGATCCGCGTTTAATACGACCGGGCACGGGTTGCCTCCTCCATTTTCTAAAGAAAACACTGTGGTGTGTACAACCTGATAGCTCACTTTTCTCCCTCATTTCGTTAGCTTTCAGGCTTATTATAGCATTTAGTACATATTTAAAACTGCTGTTTCTTTCCGGACTTTTATGCTTACTTATTAAACTCCTGTTGAATTTGCATCATCATCATAAACCTTGCCACCTCTCCGCCATTCGCCGCTGCCGCTATCAGCTGGCTGCCAAAGTTGTCCTTGGATTCTCCAGCCACATACAGCCCTTTAACGGAGGTTTCTCCGAATTGACCGACCACAAACCGATCGTTTTCATCCCGTTCCACGTCCAGACCGCTTAAAAATTCATAATTGGTGTTCCAGTGCACGTACGTAAAAGCACCCTCCACGTCCACCGTTTTCCCGTTGGCCATTCTGATCGTCTGCAGCTGCCCCTTCTCTCCAGACATTTCGGCGATTTTCCCCAAATGATAAGGAATATTTTTATCCTTGAGCACCTTTTTGTTTTCCTCTGTCAGGCTGTCATTGTCATCAGTGAATACTTCGAGTTTGTCTGTCCAGTTGGAGAGAAGTGTAACCATATGCATGACCGATTCATACGGATTGATAACGGCAAGCTTTTTGTTTCTCATTTCCCAGCCGTCACACCACGGGCAGTAAAAGACGCTTTGCCCGTAATAGCTTTCGATATTTTTAATGGCCGGCAGCTGTTCGATTAAGCCGGAGGCGATCAGCACCTGCTTTGATTGAAACTGCTCCGTAGGCGTTTGGACGATAAAGCCGTCATTATGCTGTTGTATTGTAATCACTCTATCCTTTAACAGCGTATTTCCCTCGTACTTCAGCGCGTCTTCTCTGGCCCGCTTCCGGAACGTCTGCGGGGTCACTCTGTCCTGTGTTAAATAGGAATGCGTTTCATGCGTTACGATGTTTCTCGGCTTATCCTCATCAATAATCAGCGCCTGCTTTAAACCCCTTCCAAAATACAGGGCCGCACTCAATCCCGCCGGGCCTCCACCAATAATAATCACATCATAAATCATTTTAAAACTCCTTCCTGTATATTAAAGATTCTTATTATCCATAATTATAATAAAGTAAAAGGATTTGCTACACCGTCAAATCCTTCAGCTTTTTGTTTTTTAACGTGCTGATTAAATTGTCCTGCGCTTCCATCATGGCTGCCTGGATTCTGCATTCATTTCCGTGATCAAAGCTGTCCTCAAACAGCGTCTGCACGCCGTCGATCGCAACTACAATATCGTACACGCTCACGTTTTCCCAGTTCTGCTGCAGCCGGTAGCCGCCCTTGGCACCGCTCGTGGAAGTAATGTAATTTGCCTTCACGATACGCGTTAACACTTTGGATAGGTACGTCGTAGAGACATTCAGCGCTACAGACAGATCCTGTACCGGAATTTTCACCGTATCCCCGTCACGATGAATCATATACACCAGCGCATGCAGCGCATAATCCGTGGCTTTTGAAAATTTCATACCGCTTTTCACTTCCAATTAAAGATATTATAAATCTATTATATACTTGTATGGTTTAATTCGCAAGCTTAAATGCTAATCCAAATAAAAAGACTGATGACAGAGAATGATCTCCGGCATCAGTCCTTAAACTTTCGGGAGCCTGCCCCCTTTGATTCTTATAACAGGTTAAGCTACTGTTACATCCACTTCAATGTTACCACGTGTCGCTTTTGAGTACGGGCAGTTTTCGTGAGCGCCTTCGGCGAGTTCTTTTGCCTGCTCTTCCGAAACGCCTTCCACATGAACCGACAGCTGCACGGCCAGACCGAACCCGCCTTCGTCCTCTTTGCCAATGGAGACATTAGCAGTGATTTCCGTATGGTCCGGCTTGATTTTTTTCTGACGGGCGACCATGTTCAGGGCGCTTTCAAAGCACGCCGCATAGCCGGCAGCGAAAAGCTGCTCAGGGTTTGTGCCCTGCTCGCCGCTTCCACCGAGCTCTTTCGGTGTACGAACGTCCAGGTTTAAATTACCGTCCTCTGAAGTGACACGGCCGTCGCGTCCTCCGACAGCGGTAGCGGTAGTTGTATAAATTGGCTGCATGTTAATTCTCTCCTTTTTGAATATGTTCCGTAATTTGGTGCAGCTGACGAAGCAGCTGCTTCGCACCTTCCTCATCAATCCCCAGCCGGGTGCCGAGGCGCGCAGGCAGACACGCTGCGTCGCGTTTTAATTCTCTTCCCTTCCCGGTGAGATGAACAAGCACGATTCGTTCATCCTCCAGAGAGCGCTCCCTTGCTACCAGGCCGGCGCCCTCTATTCGTTTGACCATTGGGGTCAGCGTCCCGGAATCAAGGTACAGCTTCTCGCCAATAGCTTTTACGGACTGATGATCCTCCTCCCACAGGACAAGCATCATCAAATACTGTGAGAAGGTGAGCCCGAGCGGCTCCAGCTCCTCGCGATACATTTTTGATATTTCCTTGGAACAGGCATAAACAGCAAAGCACAGCTGATGATCAAGCGATAATGGTGAATCATTCATGCGGATGGCCATCCTTTACATTTAATTGTGCACAATCAAATAGTACACAATATTATACTGAAGCACAAACAATGTGCTTATATCATTCGGGCAATCGGGCTCTTACCCCTCCGGATTTTCGGGAAAAGAATAGGAGTTCAGCATACAATTGACCGTATAGAAAAACGAAATCATATAGGAGGAAAATATGAAATATGACATAGTTGTCATCGGCGCCGGACACAACGGCCTCGCCGCCGCCATTCAACTCGCCAAGCAGGGAAAACAGATACTCGTCCTCGAGAAGGAATCCCGGCCCGGAGGAGCGGCTAAATCCGGCGAAGTAGCTGCTCCCGGCTTTATTCATGATTTATTTTCCATGAACATCAGCTTGTTTTTAAAGTCCCGGTTTTATATGGAAAATGAGCAGGAGCTTGCCGCGAACGGGTTTACCCCGGTACACAGTTCCCACCCATATGCAAGTGTTTTTCCGGACGGAGACGGACTCGCAATTGATACAGAGGCGGAAAAAACGCACCAGAGTCTCTCCAGCCATTCCCCCGCTGATGCGGAGGCCTGGAAAGAATTTGATGCCCTATACGATCAGGTAGCTCCTTATTTGTACAAACTGATGCAGCGGGAGCTCCCTTCTCTCCGAGCCGGGCTTGTCGTATCCAGGGCCCTGCTTGACTTAAAAATAAAAACCGCCCTGAAGGTTTCCAGTCAGCTTGCCAAGTCCCCACGGCAGTTTGTTGACTCCTGGTTTGAAAACGATAAAGTTAAGTCGCTGGTCGTTCCCTGGGGCTATCAGATGGATTATGCCCCTGATATAAGCGGTGGAGCGGCTTTTCCTTTAATAGAAGCCATTGGACATTACCGGGAGGGAATTCCGTTTGCACGCGGCGGTATTCAAACGATGATTCAGGCAATGGTAACGATGCTCGAAGCGAGAGGCGGCGTGCTGCAAACTGACACTTGGGTAAATGAAGTGCATGTCGAAAACGGTGAAGCCAGAGGTGTGATCCTGGCCGACGGGACGTATATAGAAGCCGGAGACGTGATTGGCACCGCTACCCCGACCCAAATAGCCGATCATCTGGTCGATGCCAAGCACCTTCCAGCGTCCTTTGTTTCTAAAGCAAAAAATTATCAATACGGTCCAAAAACGATGGTCATTCACTTGGCGCTGAATGAACCGCTTCGATGGGCAGCCGGCGAAGACATTGCCCAATCTGCTTATGTGCATGTGGGACCGTACGTGGAGGATCTGGCCCGCACCCATACCCAGGCACTGAATGAAGTTCTTCCGGACAGCCCCCTACTGATTGTTGGCCAGCCCAGTGCCGTCGATGCGAGCAGAGCACCGGAAGGAAAGGCGGCGGTATGGATTATGGTTCGCTCCCTCCCCGCTCATCCTAAGTATGACGCACTAAACGAGATTGAGCCGGGGCCCTGGTCCTCCATCAAAGAACTATATGCCGACCGGATTATTGATAAACTGGCGGAATATGCGCCTGATGTCAAGGATACTATTGAAGGCCGGCACGTCTTTTCACCGGAGGATCTGCCGAAGGAGGATCCTAATCTTGTCGAGGGTGACCATATGGCCGGCAGCCATCAGCTGTTTCAGCATTTTCTTTTCCGCCCTATCATAGGCTACTCCCGGTATCAAACACCGATCAGCCATTTCTATATGATCGGGGCCTCCACGTGGCCCGGCGGAGGATTAAACGCCGGTTCCGGGTATTTGTTGGGGAAAAAGCTAAAAAGCAGATCCTTTTTTAAATTTTCGCCTTTATGATTGGACCGCTATTGACTATCATTTCATTGCTTTAATAGTTCATTTGGAAAACCTGCAAGAGTTTATCCACTCCAGGGAGGAGATTTATATGAAAGCTATTGTAGCGACAAAATACGGTTCAGCAGAAGTTCTTCAGCTCAAGGAGGTAGAAAAACCTACTCCCAAAAACGATGAAGTACTGATTAAAGTACATGCAACTACGGTAACAGTCGGGGACTGTGAGCTGCGCAAATTTAAAATGCCAATCTTGTTTTGGCTCCCCATGAGAATTTATTTCGGCATATTTAAACCAAGAATTAATATATTGGGACAAGAGCTATCCGGGGAAATTGAATCTGTGGGTAAAGAGGTTACTGAATTTAAAAAGGGAGACTTGGTTTTCGGTTCTACCCAGCTAAGGTTTGGTGCTTATGCCGAGTACGTTTGTTTACCGAGCAAATATGCGATAGTGATTAAACCAGACAATATGAGCTTTGAAGAAGCTGCCGTCCTCCCCACTGGAGGTCTAAATGCATTACATTTCATTAGAAAAGCAAATATCCAGCAAGGCCAAAAGGTTCTTATCGTTGGAGCTGCTGGAAGTATAGGCACTTTAGCATTACAAATGGCCAAATCAGCTGGAGCTGAAGTAACTTGTATCGACAGCACGAAGAAATTAGATATGCTCCGTTCCATTGGCGCGGATAATGTTATTGATTACACTCAAGAAGATTTCACTAAAAGCGGTAAGAATTACGATGTTATTATAGACGTGGTTGGGAAATGTCCGTATGCACGAACCGTAAAGTCCCTGAGCCAAAATGGACGTTATATTTTAGGTAATCCAAGTCTTCCAGGGATGCTCAGAGGGCTGTGGACTTCAGTGACATCTGACAAGAAAGTTTTGTTTGAGTTAGCAGGTTATAAAAAAGAAGACTTATTTTATCTCAAAGAACTTTTTCAGGCCGGAAAGATTAAACCGGTTATAGATAAACTCTATCCATTGAACCAAATGTCAGAGGCACACAGGTATGTTGATCAACAGCATAAAAAAGGGAATGTCGTGGTCACAATACCGGAACCGCCTACAGATTAAGACTATTAAGTTCCATTAGGGTAAACTGAAAGCCTTTACTTTTGAAAGATAAGAGCATGCACATTTAAAATTTTCTTATAACAGCATATCGAACAAAATTTTTTCGCCGGACTGATGATTGGCAGCATGCTCTGCTTCCGGTTTGAAAAAGCTCTTCAGGCCAAATCCCGGTATTTTTTAATTGGCAGCTCGTTTTGTGTTGCGATGTTGACCTTTTGGTTCGCGTTTCCTGCTTCCAGCGCTTTCGCCCTGCTCATTTCCCTTTTGATCGGTATTCCGACGCAGGTTCAGGAAGTTACGCAAATTTCTCTGATTCAATCCCATACGGAAGAAAAGCAGTTGGCAAAGGTATTTTCTTCCAGAGACGTTATTTTGACCAGCTTTTTTGGCCTGTCTTCATTATTGGTTGGAGGACTGGCGGAAACAGCGGGAGTGCGCAGCGTTTTCATCGTTGCTTCCCTCCTTTTGGTCATCAGCGGTCTGATGTATATACGGAACCGAAGAATACTATCGGTGCCTGCCGAAGAACAAAAGCTTTCTGCGTGAAGGATACTGAAACAATAAATCATTTGTAAATAAACAGCGGCGCTATCTTTCTAGAAAGCGCTGCTGTTTATTTATGCTTTTTATTATCGGCTTCGTTACTTCAGCTGTTTTATAGAATTACGACAAGCCTATTAGAAGGTCATTTCGACTCCTAATCAAGTAAATATGGCAAAGTAGTTTAATAGCGTGCCAAAACATCCATGTTCTTTTTAGAACGTGCTAAAAATAATTCAAGACCTTTTGATACACAATGGTGTTGTTTTTAGGTTGATAGATACAATGACTAAAAAGGTCTACCTTTTTCAACACTGAAAATTCCCCCTGTTTTTTCAAACGAATTAATGAGGTGATTAAAAGTATAGAACGAGATGGGGCTTTAGACGGTATCGGAAAACCAGAGAAATTAAAAGGAGATTTAGCCGTTTTTTTACAGGCCCCGCATCGATATTGAACATCGTTTGGTGTATACCGCCGAGAAACAGAAAATCAGTGTTATTGTCTGCCGATATCATTATTTGATGAAGCTTATCGATAAATCTCCTTTTTATCATAAGAACTTTTTTTATTTCGTAGTAAAATAAGTTCGTCTAATATAAACATTAAGACGTACGTAGTATGATTTCGGGAATGTATAAACGACGAGAGCTGACAGTGATTAGGTGACCGCTGCGTGCGGGGATCGCCTGTAAAAGACCAGTTTCCGATCGTATTCGACATTGTTTCGCGCGTAATCGACTCGGACCCGCTCGTATTTGAATGTATGAAAGGAGGAACAGAATGAAGGTTTTAATTGTTGGCGGCGGTATCGCCGGCTTAACACTAGCCGATTGTCTGCTTCGCTCGGGCCACAACGTAACTATCTTGGAGAAAGCGTCAAAGCTTCGCACAGAAGGCTATATGATCGATTTTTTCGGTCCGGGATACGCGGCAGCTGAAAAAATGGGGCTGCTACAAGAGCTGGAGAAGATTCATTATCCAATCGAATCATTGAAGTTTCTGAACCCGGATGGGAAGGAGAAATCATCCATTCCCTACCAGTCCCTGCGAAATATGGTTCAGAATAAGCACTACAATTTCATGCGGGGAGAGTTAGAACGCCTTTTATACAATCGTATCAAAGCGCAGGTTGATTTTCGCTTCGGAACCACGGTTCAATCTATTACACAGCGTTCCGAAGAGGTAGATGTCACCATTTCCGACGGCTCCTCTCTCCCCTGTGATCTGCTGGTAGGAGCCGACGGTATTCATTCCAAGGTTCGTTCATTAATTTTTGGAAACGATCCATCTCCTCTCCATTTCCTTGGTTATAACACCGCTGCCTTTATTTTGGACGCGAAACAAACGGAAAAGAAATACCGTCATTCTTTTAATATGTTGATACGTCCCAATCGGCAGGTTACGGTCTATCCTATCAGTGGGGGGAGACTGGCCACTTTTTTCTTATATAAATCACCTAAACTGGAAAAGCCGATTACCAGAAAAGCGATTGCCCGGGATCTTCGCACCCATTATGGTGATCTGGGATGGATTATACCCGAACTACTCGATTCGGTGGAAAAAGCGTCGGATCTATACTTTGACGAAGTTTCTCAGGTTCAGATGCCTGAATGGACAAAAGGACGCGTGACCCTGATAGGTGATGCTTGCCAGGCAGTCTCCTTGATCGCAGGGCAAGGGGCTTCCATGGCGATGGCCGGGGCCTGGGTCCTTTCCCGCGAAATTGAAAAAGATACGGATGTTTCCGCTGCCCTACAGCATTATGAGCGTCTGATGCAGCCTGCCATTGCTGACATCCAACAATTCGGCAGGCGGTTTGCGAAATGGTTTGCGCCGGAAAATCATGTGACCCTTTGGATCCGGGAGATCGGCATGCGGTTAGTTTTCACTCCTCCCATCCGCCGATTCATTAATCTGGACAGAACGAAGCTTCCTAAATAGTAATATACAACATACTGTCAAATGGTTAATCCGCCATCCACGCTCAATACAGTTCCTGTGATAAAGCGCGCTACTTCGGAGGCAAGGAACGCGTAAGCATTGGCAATATTTGCTGCATCACCGATTTCATCTTCCTTCCTATCCACTTTTTTGTCCCGGACCCATCCCCAAAAGTGGATAGGACCCAACTTTATTCTGGCGTTCACATTATTGATAATCAGTTGAACTCTTGTTTTTTGAAGAGTTTCTTATGATCCATGCGACGATACCGAAAATCGAGCCGGGCGTGAAAGTATTTAAGGAAAAGCGTATGTCAAATTGCTTTATGCACTAGGCGAACCGGACGATGTATCTCCTGTTTATAAAGCGAAACCGGATGAAGGATTGCTTTTACGTTAATCGAATCATTTCCTCCACAATCATAGAAAACATGATTAAAAGACTAAGAGTTGGCCTTCGTAAACGCTTAACTTTTAGTTTTTTTATATGAACAATGAAAGCTTTCTAGTTCTTTCCAGCAAGCCTTTTTGGACGGAATTGGTACAACGGCTTTCGTGCTCTTGATGTTCAGGAGATATGAGTGGACCAAAACGTTCTTTATTCTACTTGGTTGGTTTAAAAGTCAGATGAAGTCTCTCAAAAGGCGTACTTTTTGGGGGGAAAGCTAAGAATAAAGTAGAGTCATTGGAAAAAATTATTTTATACCATGTAACCCTTTGGATTAGAATTGAAAAACCCCGCCTTCCATTAACACGACTTCCGTTCCGTCTTCTTCGATACCCACCACTTTCATATCTTCGGTACCAAAAGCCACATTAACCGACAAGAGAGACGTATTCAGTCCTGCTTCCTTCAGCGCTTGCTCCGATAGACTGCTGCCATGTTGAAGGTTAGACGGGGAGGCATTGCCGATGCCAATATGGCAGGCCATGTTTTCATCAAACAGGGTGTTATAAAAAAGCATATTTGTCTGAGCAAGAGGCGAGTGGGGAGAAACCAGGGCAATTTCCCCTAGATAATAGGACCCTTCATCTGTTTCGATAAGACGTTGTAACGCTTCCTGTCCCGTAGCGGCCTCATAGCCCGTAATCCGTCCATCTTGAAAAACGAGGGTAATGTCCTCGATGACCCTCCCCCCATAGACAAGCGGCTTCGTGGCTACGAGTGTGCCATGTACTTCGTTTTTGTGGGGAGCCGAAAAGATTTCTTCTGTAGGGATATTGGGAACAAACGGTATGCCTTGTTTATCTGTCACTCCTCCGCCGATAAAGACGTGATTGTTCGGCATACCGACGACCAAATCCGTTCCCCGGCTATTGGTAAAATGCAGCTTGTCAAATTGGCGATCGTTGAGAAACGTTTTCCGGGACTCGAAGGTTTTATCATGATCTTTCCAGTCGTTGACCGGATGGTTTCCATCGGCCCGGGCCCCGCGTAAGATGGCCTGCCATAACGACTGCAGCGCTTCTTCTTGACTGACATGTGGAAACACTTTTGTCGCCCAGGCGAAGGACGGGACAGCCAGAAGACACCAGCGCACCCCGTGGGTTCTGATCTTTGCATCATGATTTTCCAGCTTGGTGCGATAAGCCTGTTGAAAGCGGCTGATCCGTTCAGAGGAAACATTCTTAAAGACATCGAAGCTTTCAGAAATGAGATGGATGTACGCAGCCCCCGCATCTTCCCACTCTTTCACGCGCGTCTCCTGCCAGTCGGGAATCTGATCGATGGCCTCATCGGCGGCATGAAGATAAAAGGCTTGGGTGGACCGTTCATCTCTCCAGTCCATGACTACGTTGGAAGCCCCTGCCTCATAGGCTGCCGTTTGGACGAAACGAGCAAATGTGGCATGCTTAATATCACTATGTATTACCACTAATTGATTTTTCTGCACATTGACCCCCATTCGTACCGCAAGTTCGGCATATTTTTTCAACGATTCGTCGCTGATAAGCTCTTCAATGTGTTCCATCATCCCCACTCCTTTTCATAGAAACTATTACATCCCTAACCATTGCCTGCCCATCATGAAAAGCACAAACCACACAAAAATGCCCCCGGAGACCCACCAGTCGTACCAATAATTATCTTTATTATTACTCACCTTTTTCCATAAGTGCGTTCCGATCGCGAGGTACAGCAAAAGGAAGGGAACAATAATGAAAAGGAACATCCAATGATCCGGCGTTCGTTCCAGATTTATGATTGGCACTAAAAGAAAAACGATCACGACAGCAAACCCCATCGTGATTGTTTGATGAGTATCATTCGCATAGTTTTGGGAACGGTCCTCTCCATTACGCTTCCGGTACCACCGTTGCGTCAGGATGATAGCCAGAGCCACGCCCCCCAACATCAACAATACGTTTGCGAACAGCTCGACAAGAAACCATAGTTGGTCATTCATGACATCCCCACCATCCCCTCTTTTTCGTTCTTTCGTTATGATACCATCCAATAAAAGGAAAAAAGAATATCTCAAGAAAAGAAAATTCCTTGCCAATCATTTCCTGGAGAAATGCCGGCTTTCCTTAGAAATTTAATGGGCCATTCTTCGTTTTTATGATTTATGAGTTAGATGTTAAATAATTACGGTCCATGAAATTTTATTGAATGATAAAAAGCCCAGCCGGACTGGACTGAAGCTGGATCATTCCTTCTTGATCCTATATCTAGACTGGACCATATCTCATTTTCCCTCAACAATGGCTAATGCCATTTGCACGCTTATCCAAAATACCTTCCCTGATCGTATGCTTCTTGCAGGAGATGATCGAAATGCTCTATAGAAGGCTCAATTCCCTGGACCAATAGATGAAAACGGGACTCACGGATGCCGACGTAATTCGCCAGACCAACATTGAAATAATGTTCCATCATGCGGTCATAGGCCCGTTTTTCAAAGCGCTCCCGGGGAGCACCGGCAATCGTTAACCATAAAACTTTTTGATGCGACAACCGGGACGGCCCATACGCGTATCCATAATTCCAGACTCGGTCAATGTAACCCTTCAACATGGCCGGCATGCTCCACCACCATAAAGGAAACACATATACCAAAGCCTCATGGCTATTCATGCGTTGCATTTCTTCCTCAGCCTTCGAGGAATATGCTTGTTCATCTTGGGTCCATGCAGGCTCGTCTTGTTCCTCCAGCACCGGATCAAAATCACTCCGGTAGAGATCCAGCACTTCCGTGTGGTGGCCAGCATCTGCTAATCCACGGAGCAACGCATGCATCAGCGCAAATGTCAGTGAATCTTCCCGGGGATGGGCTACCGTAACTAAAATATTCATGTTGTTTCCTCCTTCGCTCTTGCTTCCTGTTCAGGATAACGATAAACTATCGATAGGTAAAATGAATATTTATCACTAAAACGATCATTTATTTCGATAGGAGATAGCGCATGGAATTTCGTCAATTGGTTTCATTTATCACCATCGTGCAGGAACAGGGTTTCCAGCGAGCAGCGGATCGATTGGGGTACGCCCAATCCTCGATCACCGCCCACATCCGCCGGTTGGAGGAAGAGTTGAAGACCACGCTGTTCGACCGGTTGGGAAAGACGGTGCTGCTGACTCCCAGCGGCGAACGTTTTTATCCTTACGCCCTGGACCTTATCCGTCGTCACCAACAGGCCTATGAGGTAGCGCATGAGACTCAAACCCCAGCCGGACCGCTGACGATTGGCGTCACCGATACCATGATGAGTTATTGGCTGCCCAGCAGATTGCGGACCTTTCTGTCCGACTATCCAGAGGTCTTCCCTAAGGTAACGGCCGTGGATTACCTGCGTATTACCGAACAATTGCAGCAAGGGACGTACGATCTGGCATTGCTAATTGAATCCCCCGAATGGCACCCTCCCGAACTAACGGTCCATGCGTTAGCAGAAGAACCGCTTCAGCTGGTCCAGGCTCCTTTTCAACACGAGAATGCCACGGCTCTCGCTGATCTGATGCTAATGACAAACCACGCATGCAGTTGGCGCCCCATTTTTGAACGCTTACTTCGTTATAAAGAGTATGAACATACGAGCACCGTGGAACTGCCAAGCGCTGAAGCTATCAAGCAGTGCTTGTTGACCGGTCTCGGTGCTTCTCTTCTCCCTAAACTGGTTGTCGAGGAAGAACTGCGTACGGGGCAACTTCAATCTCTTCCGATGGTACCGCCGTTAGATTCTCTTCAGATATCGGTTTGTTGGCACAAAGACAAGCATTTGACGCCAGCGATGCAAGCATTCATCCATTTACTCCAAGAATCGTTATAGTTTTTGATACCATGCATGAACGAACATATTTGGCTCATGTTTTACAGCCTATACTTTCTTAACATAATCGCGATTATCAGCAGTTCCCAAATAAAAAGGAAGCAAAAACGCCTCTTTCCATGAGGGTGTTTGCTTCCTTTTTTTATGCCTTGTCGCTTTTTTTGTCTAGGGGCCAGAGGGCTTTCCTGGTTTAACATTGGTTTGCTCTTTCGTTTTTATTCGCGAGAAAGGAGCTTCTTGAATTTCTGTTGGAGCTCATCCGCCTGGTGTAAAGCCCTAACGTCGTTTAACACCTCTTTGGGCCGGCTGCCCTGACCAATGATGGCCCCCTCGTAGTGGAGGCCGATATAACGGCAAATGAGTTCGAACTGTTGGAGAAGCGGGGCGGACACTTCTTCGACGGGGTCATCATTGGCGGCCGTAATCACATAGACGTTTTTCCCTTTCAAACGTTCTTGAAAGGACCAGGCGGGATCATCCTTATACTGAGACCACCGGTCGAAAAACGCTTTAAGGGGGGCCGACATCCCAAACCAGTACAGTGGAGTTGCGAACACATAAATGTCATGATTTAAAAAATCCTCTAGCAGGGTCTCGTAGTGATCGGCCACAGGAGAAAACCCATGCCCTTCATGGCGCTGGTCAATGATCGGCTGGATGTCCCAATCCTGCAGGTAGACCCGGGTAACGCCCAGCCCTTCCGTCGCGCGGTCTGCCAACAAATCAGTATTTCCGTTCCGTCTGGAGCTTCCGTACAAGACCATGATACTTGGCACGTTACACCACTCCTTCCGATGATAAGGGAATCGTGGCCGTTACCAGCTCCGCAAATGCGCTGGCCGCTGGAGAACGCCACTGTTTCTTTTTGACGAGCATATGACTGTAAAGAGGGTCGAACGTTTCCTCGTGGTCGACAAGCCGTAGACGGCCACGGGAGATATCGTTTTCTACGGTCACCTTTGGCAAGAAGGAAAATCCCAGCCCACATTGCACCATCTGCTTGATAGCTTCAATGCTCCACAACTCCATGGGACGAAACACCGGGAGTTCGTGCTTGGCCATATACCGTTCAAACAGCGTCCGATAGCTGCATCCCTGTTCGTTGGTAATGAAACTGGTGTCGGATCCCCCCATCTTATAATCATTGAAATGACCGGGCCCCTCCGGGGGCCCGACAAGCACCATGGGCTCCTGCCCGAATGAATAATGCTCGCATCGTTCCAAGTGAACTTCCGGATACACCATAAAAGCAACATCGACCCGGCCGCTGAGCAAGTCCGTCTGATTTTTGCTGCAGGTGCCGTTGGTCAGGACCACTTCCACCTGAGGGTACTTCCGGGAATACGCTTGAATGACCGGTCCAAGTCGGGAAATAGTCAGCGACTCGGGAGCAGCAATTTTTAACACTCCCTGAACCTCCTGGGAGTGGTGCATCTGCGTCATCCGCTTGTGCGTCGCCAGCAGGTCTTCAGCCAAGGGAATGAGTTCTTCCCCGAGCGGGGTCAGTCGCAGCTGTTTATATTCATATAAAAAGACGGGACCGCCAATGGCTCGTTCGAGTGCCTGCATATGAGAAGTAATCGTGGACTGCGTATAACCGAGGACGGCTGCAGCTTCGGTATAGCTCCCTGTTTTTACAATGGTTTGAAACGTCAGAATGTGCCGGATTTCCATCGAGAGCTTCCTTTCTGGTTTTTTAATCGAAAAATTCGATAGTCGTTTTACTAATTTCAATTTTATGAATCGTCATAAGTACCATACAATAGAAAGGGCCAATGAGCAATCAAAAAGGAAGGGATCAAATGAATATCGCCGCATTTCTTTCATATATCATCGTTACTTCTATCACGCCTGGGCCGAGCAATATTTTAATGATGAATGAAGCACGAAAAGAAGGGTTTACCGGAGCGTGGCGATTCTCGAGTGGGATTTTAACCGGATTTGCACTCCTTGGCTTCCTCAGCGGTATTTTTACATCGACGTTGTATCAATGGATACCCATGATCGAACCGTACTTGAAGACGTTAGGAGCCGGTTATCTCTTATATCTAGCCTGGAAAGTGAGCCGCCCGTCCTCTTCCAGTACCACTGGCAAACCCGGCCGTTCATCGTTTTGGACCGGCGTGCTCGTCCAGCTTTTCAACATCAAAAGCATCTTATTCTTTTTAACGGTCATGAGTGCCTTTATTTTGCCACTCACGGGATCATTACTGGCAGTGCTTGGTTATATGATCATCACCATCGTTCTCGGATGGGGGGCCCTGCTCCTATGGTCGGTATTTGGGAGCATGTTTCAAGCGTTTTTCGCCACATACGATCGGCCGGTGCGGGTGGTGATGAGCGGTCTCCTCATCTATGCGGCCTTCGCTATTTTTCTCTAATACGTGGAGCTTTTCCTCAAAGGACAAATATTCTCGTCTATTTCTCCCTGCATCTTTTTCGTATTCAGTTTATCTATTCGTGATCTCATACTCCATGCATCTAAAACCCTCAACTTCTGGACAGTGCCCCGAACACCCCGTTTTGATATCGAAAACGGGGTGTTTTCCATCCTTACAGCTCTTCCAAAATCGAACAACCAATAACATGAGTGTGAATGATATTGTGGAAAGTCACAGGCGTTCCCCGTTCGACGATTTATGCTAAGCGAAAACGAGATTAACGATAGAATGAATCTTTCGAATGTATTAAAAAATGGTACTATTTTTCCTTTAAAAGCGTGTTGGATAAGAAGCAAAGCTGAATTCATACCTATGAAATCATTTGGTAATAATTTACGATTGAAGTACAAACTTTGAGGAAGGAATTTTAATGAATTGGGGGGTCATCATCCCATTTGGCAGTTTAATGTTTGTGGTCATTGGAGAAATACTTCGAGCCCATATGCTCTTTCGTCGGCTGGAGAAACGAGTCGACGAATGAGAGAAGCGATCAAACCAAGATCATACGGCGAATAAGGACTGTAAAACGTCATGAACGTTACTCCATTAGCAGCAAGGGAAAGAAAGTTACTTGAAGCCCATGAAGAAAAGAATTGAATATAGAGATATAAAAAAGGAGGCCCAAGACTCCCTCTTTTTGCTGTTTTATAGATTTTATTAGTGCTTATTATCCTAACAATGTGTAGTAACACCTATTAAACATAATTGCTCTTATCAGAAGTCTAGTTCTAAACAAACGTAAAACAACTTTGGAAATCGCCGCTTATTTGGCACAGTCTTTTCGCTTAACATAATAACGACTATCTGTCATTTTCCATCTAAAAAGCTTCCTGGCTTTATTGATACAACAGATACAGAGCGATTCCGATCAGTCCGACCGCGATCAGCCGGGACGTATCTATGGGAATCTCCGGAGTCCCAAAAGCACCGAAATGATCAAGAAACAGTCCTAAAAGGAGTTGACCAGCAATACCGGCGGTTATGGCTGCCGAAGCGCCAATCCTTGGTACTGCCAGAATGATACAAACAATATAAAAAGCGCCCAGTCCTCCCACCATCCATTTCCATAAGGGCAGCGACGGAAACGCTGGCGGAAAGCCCTGAACCAATGTGCTCGCCAACAAAAACACTGTACCAACAGCATAGGCGACCAATGCGGCTGGCAAACTTCCCATTTTGGCTCCGATTTCTCCATTGACGCCCGCTTGAAAAGCCAGAGCAGCCCCTCCCGCAAAGCTTAAAATCATAAAAAACCACGCCATCCCTGAGTCATCTCCTTTAATATGTTAATGTCTGTTCTTCATTCATCTACGCTTGTCGAAACGTGGACTACATTCTATACTAAAGAACAACACCAACCATGAAAAATGAATGCTTATGAGATCTGCCCATCATTTTTACTAATAGGAGAAGGTAGCATGGAACTACGTGATTTGAAGATTTTTCTCTCCGTGGCTCAAAGCCGCAGCCTTTCCCGGGCGGCTCAAACGCTTGGATACGTTCAGTCCAACGTCAGTGCCCGCATTGGCCGCTTAGAGGAAGAATTGCAGACAACATTGCTGTATCGGCATGCCAAAGGGGTTCATCTCACCCCAGACGGAGACAAGCTGTAGACCTATGCCCGCCAATTTGTGCAGTTGGAGCAGGACATGCTGGAAGAGATGGCTGCACGGCCAACTATGGAAGGAAAATTACGTCTTGGGTCCATTGAATCAACTGCCTCCACACACATGCCTGCCGCTCTACAGCAGCTTATGACCGAGCACCCCCGTCTCCAAGTCTCACTAACCATTAGTGAAACCAAGAACCTGGCCCAACAGGTGTTAGCATATGACCTCGATGGCGCTTTTGTAGTGGGAAGCATCGATCACCCGGACGTGTCCAGCGTGCCGGTGCTTCAGGAATCATTATTACTGATCACAACGCTGGGGCTTTCGGTGCCCATGATCCAAAAACCCGGGCACGCCCCGACGCTGTTAGTATTAAAAGAAGGATGCATCTATCGACAAACGCTGCTCGAATGGATGCACAACCACCAGTTCTCTGCTCCGAAAATCATGGAGTGTGCCAGCTTAGATACCATTATCGAACTCACGAAAGCTGGCATCGGTGTCTCCCTTC
The DNA here is from genome assembly GCF_056034405.1 of Marinococcus sp. LNHM4E3-1. Lineage (NCBI taxonomy): Bacteria > Bacillati > Bacillota > Bacilli > Caryophanales > Bacillaceae > Marinococcus > Marinococcus sp. LNHM4E3-1. Next base: position 168,425 of record NZ_JBQLID010000007.1, read on the forward strand.
TTTCCCAATCGTACCTTCAACGCCGGAATCGAACCCAGGGCATCGCCACGCACACCCTCGAATCACCGTATCAGGCAGCAACGACATGGTTTATCTACCGAAACGATAATCTACAGCAACGTTCGCTCCGTGCCTTTCTTGACACCTTTGCCAGGCAACCCTAATCCAGTTTTTACTGGCAGACAGATAACCGTGACAGGAAGATCTCCATTTATATCTACGCCTTTTTCTTTTAAAGGATGTGTGAATAAAAAATGCCTGAAGACATATATCTCTTCAGGCATTCATGATTTTCTTAGCTTTCCATTATTGCGCTTATCTTTTTGTAGTCTAAATGCCGCCCAATTACTATTCACGCAGGCCTGTCACGACCCTTACCGATTAATCTTAACAAACGTTTAATATTCGCTGGCTGATGGAAGGATCTTCATAGCAGAAACAACCAGATACGGTTGTTCCCGCTTCTATACTGTACGGCATCCATTCCGTGGGCAGTTTTCTTAGGAAATGTTTGGCATCAGAAGCGCGGGCGGTTCCGTCTCCGAAACGCAAGCAGCACCTGGGCAACTCCTGCCAGGATCGGCAGCTCGATCAACGGACCAATCACCAGAGCCAGGGCTACCAGCGGCTGCTCAGGAAAAGCGGTGACTGCAATCGCCAGGGCCACCGGAGAATTCCGTGCCACTGTGGTTAATGTCAGGCTGACCGTTTCTTCGTAAGAAAACCGCAGGGCCCGGCCGGTCATTTGGGCGACCGTCACATTGATGCCAAAAAACAGGAGAATCGGCAGCACGAGAATGGTAATAACGCTCAAGTTATTTAAGAGCGCCGAACCCTGAGAGGCAAACATCGCGGCTACCGCCAGGGCCAGAAAGAAAATCTGGGCCCGTGAAAAGAATGGAAGCAGCCTGTGTGCCAGAAATTCGGGCTGCCGGCGCCAAAGGTACTTGGTTCCCTGAGCTAGCAGAAACGGCAGCAACAGCACGAGCAGGACACTTTCGATGATCGTCGGCAGCGCCACCGTTTCGATCGTTCCGGCGAACAAGAAGAGATATAACGGCAGCAGCAGGAACTGCAGGACAAGGTTCAGGGGAAGAATCGACGTCGATAATGCGAGATTGCCTTTAGCTATAGATGTAAAGACAAGATACCAATCAGTACAGGGCGTTACCATCAACATAATAAATCCGAGCCATAAGGCCGGATGATCAGTCAGAAACAAGGCGCCAAGACCCCAGGCAAGCAGCGGGGTCCAGATAAAATTGATCCCCAGGCTCACACCGAGAAAGACCCGATGCGTAAAGGCCCTATGCAGATCCTTTAACGGAATAGATAAAAACAAGCCATACAGCATCAGCAGCAAAAAAGGAACAATCAGTACCTCCGCGTGGGCACCGATCACTCTCACCTGGCCCAGAGCCAGGCCTGTGCCTACCGCCATGATAATTAGGAGCGTTTGATATTTTTCGATAATATTCACGGCTTCCTCCTTTCCATGGATGCCGGTAAGCCTGATAAGTTTCGTCCCTCTATCATACCAAACAGGCACCTCCCAGTCGTTGTCAGAATCCTGAATGTTCTTCTCATAAAAATTTTTCTTCGAAATATCAATTCAAATAACCGTATTTAGAAGAGACGGTAGATATTTTAATCGGTAACATGTGCTCTAAAAAAAGCCCCGCATCCCTTGTTAAAGAGATACGAGGCTGCTTCTTGCTTCCGCTTTTTTGTTGTTTAATTAGAACATAGGACCCGTAAAATAAATTGGGAGACGCGCATTTTTTCTGCTATTTAAAATCAGCTGCATACTCTTCGTATTCAGTGCCTTCCAGTTCATCGGCCGCAATAAAATCCATGGCTGCGGAATTCATGCAGTATCTAAGGCCTGTAGGCTCAGGTCCGTCCTGAAACACATGCCCTAAATGGGAGTCTGCATGCTTGCTGCGCACTTCCACACTCGTGCCTAGAATGCCACCGTCTTCTTCATACGTAATATTACCCAGCTCCAGAGGCTTCGTGAAGCTCGGCCAGCCTGTACCGGAGTCATACTGATCGCGCGTGCTGAATAGCGGCTCCCCGGAGACGATATCAACGTATATTCCCTCTTTCTCGTTATCATGGTAGGCATTATCGTAAGCAGGCTCTGTTCCGTCTTCCTGCGTCACCTCATACTGCATGCTGTTCAGTTCAGACACGGCCGCTTCTTTATCCTCTACGACAAACGGGGAATCTGTGCTTACTTCGTACTCTTTATCCTCTCCCCATACCTCATCTAAATAGGCATCACGTCCGGAGTTGCTGCGGTAATATTCGTACCTTCCCGGGTTTTTCTTATAATAATCCTGATGGTAGGCCTCTGCTTCGTAAAACATATCGTATTCTTCAATGGACGTCACAATCTCTCCATCAAACCGTCCGGAGTTCTCCATCTCTATTAATGACGCTTCCGCTGCCTGCCGCTGGGCCTCGTCATGATAAAATACAGCCGATAAATACGGCTCTCCTTTATCCACGAACTGTCCTTCATCATCCGTCGGATCAATTTGGCGCCAGAAAATCTGCAGAAGGTCTTCGTAGCTGATTTTTTCAGGATCATACGTAATTTGAACCGCTTCCTGATGACCCGTTTCTTTGTTCGACACTTCGTCATACGTAGGATTTTCTTCCTCGCCGCCCGTATAGCCGGAAATCACGCTGACGACGCCGGGCTGGGATTCAAACGGCGGCTCCATGCACCAGAAGCACCCCCCGGCAAATGTAGCCTGCTCCATTCCTTCTAAATCCCCCTGCAGCTCCGTTTGTTCCGTCGCGACCACTTCTTCATATTCCGAGGCCGTAAACGCCTGATACAAATACCAGCCGCCGGCCAGAAGAAGAACTGCCGTTATACTAAAAAACCACCGTTTTTTATTCATATAGCTCCCCTTTAGTTTCTTTCCTTTCATTATAAGGAAAAGAAAGCAGATTTAACATCATTACAACTTATCCGTATTCAGCAATACTTTAGAGCCGCTGGGGTATAAACAAAATTTTAAAGACCCGGACTTTTGAAAAAGACCGGGCCTTTAAATAGATGGTAAAATTAGGTATTAACAGCAAGGACATCATTAACACAAGCATAAGGGGGCGACAGATCATGACATTTATAGCGCAGTATGGATTCTTTTTTGCGATATTGATTGTTATTGGCGCCATCATATTTTTCAGCTATCTATTGCCGAAGACAGAGAGATTTGTTCATGCTTTGACTGCTTTATTAGTATTTGGAGGAATAGGAATTATTATTTATAGTTTTCTCAGGCCAGATGATCCTTTTACAGGCATTGCTTATGCAGTTTTAACATTTTTTATCTGGTTAGGTACGGGGCTGGGATGGATAGGAATCGCTATTTATGAAATGATAAAGGAATGAAAGAAGGGATATTTTATTAATTAACGGCCATCCTTTAACTCTTATTTTCATTCGTTTTTTTGCCCCAGTCATAGAGAAATATTGCGGAAGCTATATTGCCCAGGACGTAAAAAATAGCCATATATGCTTCTCCTTTTTATCAACAAAATTGTCATTCAAGTCATAAGGATTTCCTTCTTAATTTACCAGCGAGAGTAATACCACTCCTACAATCATACCAAAAAGAAAATATACCAGAAATCGCACATACTTATTTTTCATGTTTAACTGCCTCCTCGAAAATGTCTAATACAGCCACACTATAAAAATGTCTCACGACTCAATGGTCGCTTTTTTTCTTTTTTTCTGGTCTATCCAAATAATAATTGTCGATATAAGTAATACAGCTACCAGTCCATTAAAAAGCCAGAAGGGTATAGTAATAACATCTATAAAATCCAATCCCACTAATACAAGAACTACAATGCAAAATATCTGATGGCATATTGTCATAATCTTCATTTCGTATCTCCTTTTTGCTGATATGAAATTTCTCATTTCATTTATCCGATTTTCAAGCTTATGTATTTTACATTCGATTGATACTTTTCGACGGCGATAATAAATAAAAGAATTGCTATTGTAATTGTATTCATGCTATCTCTTCGTATAGTCTCCTTTTCCCGTCTTATTTCATATTATAGATTAATGAAACATCACTGCACAGAAATCTCAACCTTCTTCTCCGATTTTTATCATCACACTACCTTTAGTGTATTGAAAAAATATAATTGTTTTTACTCTTGAAAAATGAGATTGGCGTTGCCGTCTATCTTTTTATTTATAATGGCTTGCCTATTATATTTTCACATCAAAGCTGGTCACATACACTGCATGGCCGGAAATACTCACTTCAATCTTATCCTGATGTTTTACGACCTGCACGTGAACCCTTCCATCTTTATTCATTTCCTGTCCCTGCTCTACGGTAAGTTGTAGAGGCGATTGAAAATGCTCATCAATAAACGCCGCCCAATAAGCTCCCATAACTCCGGAGGCTGTTCCTGTGACAGGGTCTTCCACGGTTCCCGAGTACGGGGAGGAAAAGTGCCTCGCATGCATATCCGCCACTTTATCATAAGTTTCCAGGCAAAACGGATGAATGGATGCTTTCGGCATTTTTGTGAGAACCGATGGAAATGCTGAATTATCAGGTCTCATTTTTTCAAAGCTTTTTAAATTAGCGATCGGCACCAGCAGCGTCCAAGTTCCAGTATTTCCATAGACGATAGGCATATCAGCTTGAATATCATTTTCCTGTAATCCTATCGAAGCGGCCAGAGAAGCCCGGGAACTATGAAACATTTCCAACTTTGGCGGCGCCTGGGTCATTGTCATTGTGCGCTGTTGATGGGCAGACGTTTGTATTGTGACGGTGATAATTCCAGCATTCGTCTCCACCGTGATACGTTCTTTATTACCAAGCAGTCCTTTGTTTTTTAATGCATAAGCCGAAGCCATCGTAGCGTGGCCGCACAAATTCATTTCGTGGCCCGGTGTAAAAAAGCGCAGACGTATATCTGCTGATTCGGAAGATAATACAAAGGCCGTTTCGTTAAACCCAACCTGATACGCCACCACCTGCATTTCTTTTTCTGTCACGTTGTCTCCGTCAAAAACAACGCCTGCTGGGTTCCCTTTATGCGGAATTTCACTGAAAGCATCATAATGATACACACGGATGTTCTGCATTGTTCTCCACTCCCCCGATTAACTTTTCCAAGACTTCATGTATATTCCTCCCCGGGGAAAGATGTTTTCAGATGTTCATTTTACTTTATCTTCTCTCTATGATACTTTTTTACAATAAATAGGAAAAGAGAGAAAAACTTTTTCCTATTTTTCTTCAGATAAAAGGAGGATCTCAGATGAACGGGCACATTCATCATATTGAGCTTTATGTATCTGACCTCGAACAATCGAAGGCCTTTTGGCAGTGGCTGCTGGAAGACCTTGGCTATCACGTCTTTCAGCAATGGCCGGATGGGATCAGTTTTAAATTGGATTTCTCCTACATCGTATTTGTTCAGACGGAGGATCGTTTTCTGGACATTTCTTATCACCGGCGCCGGACAGGATTGAACCATATTGCTTTCCATGCCCGGTCGAAATCGCATGTGGATCAAATGACCAGGCAGCTGCGAGCAGCGGATATCCCAATTCTTTATGAAGACCTGCATCCCTTTGCCGGGGGAAACAATCACTACGCCCTCTATTTTGAAGACCCGGACCGTATTAAAGTAGAGCTCGTAGCTCCAGCAGAAAGCTGAATCTCACCGACAATAAAGGATTTCGGACTTCACCTGTAAAATAGCTTCCCATAAAAAAAGAACTCCCAATTTTATCAGGAGTTCTCCAAACCAGTTCAGGAAGCTTTATCCGGTTTATCAGCATTTTTACTTTTACCCTTTGTTTCAATATCTTTTTCCTCCCGGAGTGCTTTAAACAGCGAGTACACCATCAGTATCATTACGAGAGAAAACGGGAGCGCCGATATAATCATGACGTTCTGCAGCGCATCGATCCCTCCGGAATACAGCAGCACGGCCGCTGTAGCAGAAAGCATGAGTCCCCAGATGAACTTCACTACAGCCGAAGGATTCATTGCTCCGTTGGAGGTCTGCATACCAAGCACAAAGGTGGCAGAATCTGCTGAAGTAATAAAGAATGAAACAATTAGCAGTAGTGCAATGACGGACATGACTGTGCTGAGCGGGTATTGATCAAACACGCCAAAAATCGCTTCTTCAGGAGCCAGCGAAGCAATGTCTGCCATGCCGGTGCTTTGTACGTTCAATGTGGCTCCGCCAAACAGCGAGAACCAGATAAAGCTGACAATTGACGGCACCAGAATGACGCCGATAGTGAATTCCTTCAGAGTGCGTCCTCTCGACACACGGGCAATAAATATTCCTATAAAAGGCGTCCATGAGATCCACCAGGCCCAGTAGAAGATGGTCCACGCATTAATCCACTCTCTTGTACTTTCAGATGTCGGCGCGATCCGAAAGCTCATTTGCGGAAGCGTCTGTATATACGTACCAAGTGTATTCGTGAACAAATTCATGGAAAATAACGTTGGCCCGATAAAAAGCATTAAAATAAACAGAATGATTGTTAAATAGATGTTTGCATTACTTAAGGATTTAATTCCTTTATTTAAGCCGGTATACGCCGATACTAAAAACATTGCAGTAATAACGACAATAACAATCAGCTGCATCGTGTAATTATTCGGTGTGCCAAACAAGTAGGACATACCGCCGGAAACCTGGGTCACGCCAAGCCCGAGGACGGTAGCAATCCCCGATACTGTAGTAATCAGGGCAATAATATCCACCACTTTTCCACCGATGCCTTTTTCGTTCATAATCGGGCTGAGCATGGCGCTTACCATGCCCGGGGCGCCCAGACGGAATGTAAAGTAGGCAAAACAGATGCCGGTAACACCGTAGATAGCCCAAGGGTGTATTCCCCAGTGCAGGAACATGTAGCGCATAGAATCGACAAGGGCCTGGTCCGTTCCGACCTCTGCTTCCGGGGCGTTCGTTGCGTAGTGGGATACTGTCTCCGCCCCGCTCCAAAACACTAGTCCTACTCCCATCCCCGAGCTGAACAGCATCGCAAACCAGGTCGGATAGCTGTATTCCGGCCGGTCCTCCGGCCTCCCAAGACGAATGTTTCCATACCTGCTGAAAATAAAGTAAACACATAATAGTACAAATGCTGACACAAGTAAAAGATAATACCATCCAAAATGAGTCGATACAAATGATCTTACTGCAGAGCTTGCGTTAAAAAACGATTGTGGAATTGCGACTCCGACAACCGCCATAATAAGCAGTATTACCAGGGCTCCGTAAAATACAAAGCCTACTCTTGGTTTTTGATTATCCACGGCGGGGCTCCTTCCTTTTTAAACAGCGGCTGAGATCCAGAACTGATCGCCCCGGACACCTATCGTTTAAAGCTAAATAAGTGATACCCGCCGCAATTGCTGTGTAAACCCGCCTTATATCTTCAGATCTAATCGAAAAATCAAAAACCGCTGAAAATTAGCAATTCTGGATACTTTCTATTTTTGTATTTTTTCCTTAATTTCCATTTATAAAAATGGGCTTCCGTATTTTTCAGTGTATTCGTAATAGCCGTAGCGGTACATATACATTGTCTTTTCAATTTCCTCCGCCGCAGCAAAATTAATCATGTGCAAAACCAGTTCAGTGAACTCTATGGGGGCTGTGCCATTCGCAGTTACCAGGTTTTTATCTTTAACAGCCTGCTCTTCCATAAACTCTGCATCCGGATGATAGTTTTCGTAGTCCTGCCAGAAGTAAGCCGAATTGCCGGTATGGCTGAAATGATTTAAAAATCCATTCCTTGCTAAATAATCTACCGCTCCGCATATGGCACCGACCGGAATATTTTTAGTGATCGCTTTGTCCACTAAATTAAAAATATCATCGCTTTCAACGTCCCATTTGTTGCCGCCTATTAATACGAGCAAATCGAAATCCGGATGGTGGTTGATTTTATAATCCACCGCTGTTTTAAAGCCTCCGATAGATGTAACCTGGTCATGCAGAGAAATTGTACTAACCGCCCACTCCTTACCCTCATTCAATGTAGCCGACAGGTAAGCGGCTTCCCAGTCAGCATACTCATCTAAAAGCAGAAACAATGCTCGTTTCACAGCAAATTCCTCCAAGCTGATTTTTGTTATAACTTTACATAGGCCGGCTGCAGCCTAACTGAACAATGCTCACTCTGCCTCAATCCATGCCGGGTTCCAGACAATTTCCCACAGATGGCCATCCGGGTCCTGGAAATGTCCGGAGTACCCTCCCCAGAATGCATCATGTGCTGGGTCTGTGATAAAGGCACCTGCACGTTCCGCTTTCCCCATAATCTCGTCCACCTCCGCTTTACTATTCACGTTGTGACCGAGAGTGAATTCCGCAGGATTTGGCTGGTTGGCCTTTATACCAGCTTCATGCGCAATATTTTTACGATTCCAAATGGCAAGCTTCAGCCCTGCCTGCAGATCAAAAAAGGCTACTGCTCCGTGATCGAACTCCTCCCCTACAATCCCTTCAGTAGGAAACCCCAGCCCATCACGATAAAAGCGCAGCGATTTTTGTAAATCCTGCACTCCAATAGTAATCACAGACACATTTGGCTTCATAAAATCATCTCCTTGTAAAAATAAAATCATCTAATTGCCGGAAAGATTCATTGGTCCAAACGCCTAATAAGACGTGCCGGGTTTCCGCCCACAAGCGTACGGGCAGAAACGTCTTTGGTAACGACTGCTCCCGAAGCGATAACTGCGCCGTCTTCAATGCGAACGCCGGGATTAATGATGGCTCCTCCCCCGATCCACACATTATGTCCGATCGTCACAGGCGTTCCGTATTCCTGGAGCGTCGCGCGGGAGGCTTCCTCCATCGGATGATTTACGGTATATATGTGCACGCCCGGCCCCAGCATCACTCCGTCACCGAATGTAATTGGCGCCTCATCGAGCATAACGCAGTTGAAATTGGCGAAAAAACGGGCACCAAGATGAATATTATAACCATAGTCACACCAGAACGGCGCACTAATCCGGGCTTCTTCCCCCATTGTGCCTACGATTTCCTGTAGCAGCTGATTGCTTCTTTCTTTCTCCCGGACACTGGTGGAGTTATACTCTTCAAGCAGCAGCTTCGCCTGCAGCCGCTCCGATGCAAGTTCAGGGTCGTGCGGTAAAAACAGCTCTCCATTCATCATTTTTTGCTTTTCACTTTTCATTCGGACACCTCTTTTATTTTCGCCTCTTAAGCCTTGAACACTTCTATACGCCCACTATACCACTGTTCGTTTAGTCTGGGATATTTGTTTTACGGAATGTTCCAGAAATTTCTTTTTCTTTTTAATACACATGTATTAAAAAGATGGTATACTTACATTACTTTCTAAATACCGGGGTGTACTATGCCAAAACTCATTGACCACGAAAAGAAAAAAGAGCAGATTATTGAATATGCATGGCAGTCCATTGTGAACAGCGGGGCGAAAGGCGCGACGGTAAGAAATATCGCAAAGCTCGCTGACATGACGCCGGGGCAGATCCGCTACTACTATCCTACCCACAGCTCGCTGCTCGATGCAGTCATGAAAAAAGTAAATCATAAAGTTGCCCAAAGAATTCAGGAGATTTTCGGGCAGGAAAATGTCACCGAAAAGGAACGGGTCATTCAGGCGATACTCGCGGTCCTCCCTTTGGATGATGACCGCTATGCGGATATGGAGGTATGGATGGCGTTCCAGTACGAAATCCATGCAGCAGGAACGAATTTCATGGGAGATGAGATACGAATGCTCATTCAAAAAACCTTACAGTATTTGAAAGAAAAACAAATGCTGCAGGAGGACCTGCCTGTCGAGCTCACTACCATGCGTGCTCACGCCCTCGTTGACGGCCTGGCCCTGCATAAATGGTTAACCCCTGACCGCATAGATAATAATAATATTATTAAACTGATTCGCGAAGAAGTCTATTCCTGGCTTAAGGAGGAGCATAGATGAATTTCATACTGCTGTTGATTATTGGGATCGAAATAGCCTTCTGGTTGGTTATTGCCGCCGGGTTAATTATTCGTTACGTGTTTCAAATGCCCAGACTCGGGTTATTCTTTCTCGCCTTAACTCCCGTCCTGGACCTGGTGCTGCTGGCTGCGGCCTCCGTGGATCTTATGGGCGGGGCAATAGCTACCACGGCTCATGCCATTGCTGCCATTTATATTGCGGTATCCATTGTTTTTGGAAAGCAGATGATCCGCTGGGCCGACGAACGGTTCAAGTATTATATTATGAGGCAGGGCGACAAGCCGTTCAGGCTCTACGGCTATGCCTACTCCCGGAAATACTTTAAGGACTGGGTCAAACACGTATTGGCATATGCGCTGGGAACAGGGATGCTGTGGGGAGTTATTTTTGTCGTTAATAACGCAGACAGAACTGAAGCATTGAGCGGCACGATTAAATTATGGTCTCTCATCGTAGTGATCGATTTAGTTATCTCCATTACGTACTTTATATGGCCGCGCGAGGCGAAATATAAAGAAGAAATTCAAGAGTAACACGCCCGGGAACATCTTTAGTGCGATTGATATTTGAATATGATCGTCGCATAACCTACTACAGAAGCGGCGAGAAACAGTGTATGATAACCAAACGCACCAGCGACGATTCCGGAAAAAATGGATCCTGCCGCCTGCCCCAGGGCAAGCATTAAAAACGGCAGCCCCAGCCCAATGGAGGGATTCGTCCGGAATACTGAAACGCCCCACACAATTAGGACCCCGGTAATGAAAACATACGAACTCCCAAACAGAAACGGGGACAAAAAACCAACCACGGGACTGCCGGGCCAGCTGCCGAGAAGCAGAGACGCAGTGGACAGCGTTACTACTGAAAGCCTGAAGGCGTTCCAAATGCCAAACCGGTTAATAAAGATGCCGGCGGTACCGCCCAATAAACCTGACAAACCGATGATTACCCAGAGCCAGTCTCCGAGGTAGCCAGGTACGCCCTCCAAATTTACGATAAAATCTCTCGAAAAGGTCCAGTATGCCGCAGAAGAGATGCCCAGAAGCAGCGAGGCCACGATCAGCGGGACAGACTGCTTCCACTCCTGCTTCACAAAGCCAGCCGATCTCTTTTTTTCAATTGCCGGCTCGTGAGGGAGTACTTTGTAGTTGGCAGCCAGTACGATTACGGCGATAACCATAAAGATCATATACGTCTCCCTCCAGCTGTCCACCATCATAATTGCGATGGCACCGGTGAATGCCGTTCCGATGCTTGTACCGGAATTGATCCACGCATTCGCCTGGTTCTGCTCCCTGGCTTCTACCGTCGTATTTACAATACTGGCATACGGCGGGGACGATAGGCCCGTACTCATCCCTGCTAAAAATATCCCTGCCCCAAGCCCGATCGGAGTCAAAGAAACCGAGATAACGCCAAGGCCAATGATCGACAACAGTCCCGCTGCCACCAGCATCAGCCTCGAAGTCACCTTCCCGGAAAACATCATCGCTGCTACTATCGCTATACAGTACGCCACATAAGACATAGAAGAAATGATTCCACTCGTGGATTGGGTCATATTGATTGCTTCATTAATATAGGGAAGCATCAGTCCGTAGCTGAAACGGGACAGCCCGTAGGTCACCGCAATCATCGGCAGTCCCGCAAGGATTAATTTATTCGCATTCATAGCTATTCGCCCCTTTTTATTTATTGATCGTTCATTCAATAAACGGTGAAAAAATAAGAGCCGTCAAATAACGATGCTCTTTTATCATGTTTATTAGTGGGCCGTCTGCATGTTTTCCGCCAAATCGAATGCCGATTTTTCTATTTCTTCCATCTCCAGAATTTGAGCCATGGACGTAATTCCTTCCAGTATCATGAACAGCTTCATTCCTAGCGTTTTGGAATTATTAAAAGGCTTGATGTCACGCTCAATTTTATTTAATAAATTGGTTTTATGGTCCTTACTCATAGCAGTAATCTCTTCGTTGACTCCCTCATATTCCTGCTTTGCTCTTAAAAACAAACATCCATTAAAGCCGTCCGTTTTCATCCAGTCCACATGGGCCTGAATCAGTGATCCTGCGTATATGGTGAAACTATTTGCTCCCTCCGTTTTTTCTTTTATAAAGTCGAAATAACGCATTTCCCTGCGCTTTAATATTTCTATTATCAACACTTCTTTAGACTTAAAATGATAATACATCGTCATCGGCGCCACTCCGACTTCATTTAATATACTTTTGACCCCGACAGCATGAAACCCGTTCTGATAAAAAAGATCTTCTGCGGTGTTCAATATAACCTCTTTTTTCGATGCCGCTTTCATAAATCGCCCCTCCTTTTTATTTATTGAACGTTCATTATAATAAATCGTAACATATTCTATCGCGAAATGTTACTTTATTGTTTTTTCTTTCTAATTTTTTCTGCCGTCTCATTTAAAAATTCATCTATATTATATTCTTTGTAATCATCCCGAATTTCAGCAATGACCATGCTTTTCGCTTCCTGTTCTGATTTTCCTTCCTTCATTAAATCCAGCAGTTTGACATTATACGCAGCTTTGTAGTCTTCTTCACCTTCGGAAATATTTTCCGCATCCCCGCCCCAGATAATACCGACAATTTCTTCTAAAAACTCCCGATATTCCATATCGCTACCCCTTTTCGGATAATATTTTATAATTCAATTATACTTTACCCTTTCAAATGCAAGTTGAAGAAAATTCTAGAAAGTAAAAACTAAAAACTTTTTTCATGTTCGTCTTTTGATGAAAGTTTTATAAGGGAATAGCGGTATTACCACTAAGAAGAACGGAATGTCAGTATACTTTTGATATAGCCATACACACAGGAAATGAGTCCTGTAATCTGGAGGTGCAGCTGATGAAAGTTCTTTCTTTTATTATTTTTTTCATTATTATATTAATTCTCGAAAAATGGCGTTTTCACTATTTTACAAATAAAGAAATCGCTTCTCTTTCCGCTACTAGCGAAAATGACCAAGCTATGCCGATAACACAGCAAAGAATCGAAACTCTTCCTCTCCCTGTAGCGAGATGGCTCATGAATATCGGACTGGCGGGCAAACGTGAAATAAAGTCGGTACGATTAAAACAAACGGGATTAATGAAATTGAAGCCTTCACAGAAAAAGTGGTATCAATCAAATGCGGAACAATATATCACAGTCAATGAACCAGCGTTTCTCTGGAAGGCAGAAATAAAAATGCTTCCCTTCATCAACGTAGTCGGAAAAGATCTTTTTACGCAGGGCCAGGGACAAATGAAAATCAAAATAGCTTCGATTATTCCCATCGTAAACATAGCTGATAATGAAAAATTAAACCAGTCCACCCTGCAAAGGTATTTGCTTGAGCTGCCCTGGTACCCTTCCGTTGCGCTCAGCCCTTATATTCAATGGAGGCAGATCGATGAGTTTTCCGCCGAAGCCACTATGGATTATAACGACGTTTCGGGGTCCGCCACATATCAGTTTAACGCTGAAGGAAATATAGAAAAAATTAGCGCTTTGCGATATAAGGATAGTGGTAAAAATGCAAAACTTCTGGAATGCGTCGGGGAGGTTATAGAGAATTCCACTATTGATGGGATAGATATTCCTACAACATTAACTGTTTCGTGGATGTTAGAAGAAGGAAAATTCACGTGGTATAAAGTAGAGGTGAAAGACATAAAATTTAATGAATAACCATAAACAAAGCAAAAGACTGTCTCTTTATACGCCTGGAGACAGCCCTTTCATATTCACGATTTAAAAACATACTTTACCATAAGCACCCAAAAGGGGATAACAATGATGAGAAGTAAAACAATAGCGACCGCTGATAATAGATTGGAAATCAAAGAGTCTTGAACAATTATTAAATAGATATTAAAAAAAATTACAGCCGTGAGAAAAATTCCTCCAATGACTGACCCGGTATTTATCGTTTGTTTCAATTAAACACCCCCAGCTATAGAAAACAACGAACCCTTGCCAGGTTCGTTGCATTCGTTATGAAAAATTCCAGAAAAACAAGCAACAGAAGAGCGATGTTATATTCTATTCTTACTCATTATAGCACCTGGTTGTCTTTTGATTAAGAAAAAACCATTGAGAACAACGACCGTCCGCAGTGAAATACGATTAACTATTTTCTGTTCCGGCGTTTTCCTGCTTCCACCAGCGTATGAGTAACGTAAAATAATCCAATACCAACAAAAATAATAATGAAGACATTTACAACAATACTCCATAAACCATGGACGGGGAGGTATGAAAACAGCCAGGCCATCGGGAGCAAAAAGATAAGATCATATGTATTAATTTGAGCAAAAGTATATTCAAGAGTTTCCTGTTTCTTATCTCTCATATTTGCCCACCTCCTATTTTAGCCAAATTCTTTTTAACTATAAAATATGACTGCTTACTCTGGATATCTCTGTACATATAAATACAAATCACTCACGAATACATTTTTAATATCATTCATTGATTTGCTCGCCGCGGATAGAATTGCAGCCGTTCTCAAACCTCATACGGATAGATTTCCCTTGAAGAAAATCCGCCCGGGTCGACAGCTGCATGTGCAGATGGGCCTCTGATGAATTGCCTGAGTTACCGCATTTTCCTATCAGCTGTCCTATTGAAACGCGTTCTCCCTCCTCTACCAGAATCGAACCGGGCTGCAGGTGAGGCCAGAACGCTGTACTCCTCGTGAGCATGATGAATAACCACCACATTACCCGCCAGCTTCTCTTCATTCATGACTCCTGGCTCGTTGTCCGGGATTCCATCCACAACCGCAGCTACAGTACCCTCTGCCGGCGCATAAATTGGTTCCCCATACGCCGCATAGTGCTCATTTCTTGCCGGCGATTTTTCATAGGTTTTTCCGTTAGTTTGAATTACCAGATCATACGCATAGCGTTGGTTGGATAGATGGTGATGAGCGTTAGCCAGAGGATGATTTCCACCCCCATCGATTGTCCATCCTGCCCCCGGCTCTACCGGCCAGCGATACTGTTGCCTGGATTCCTCCTTTTCGCCAATGGGATCAATAGCTACGGGAATCATAGCCAATCCGTGTATGATGTATTGATCATCCATGTAGACATCAAGCGCCCGCTCATTCCGGTCGTCGTTCCAAACGTACTGCACTAAATGTTCATCTATTTGACATGAAAACAGAAGACTATATGCTGTTACCCCTTTATTGAAGCCGGCGGCCATTTTCTGAAATTCTTCGCTGGCAGCAAGCCGCTTAAAATCGTTGGTAGTTTGCTCGTAAATGCGAACAAAATCTCCGCGCAGAAACGAATTTCCAAACTCCTGAGGCGGTATTGGATTATCCGGAAATGTAGACGTCATAATGCCTTCCCCCTGAAAAGTCATTTTGCGTTTCGTATTACTAACCATCCGGTTACTTTTTTGGGGTGCTTATCCAGGAAGTGTCCCAGGCAGCCGTCAGAATAAAGATTACTATCAGCCCAGCGGATATAATTGGCTTTCCTAATTCATAGCCGAGCCCCAGACATCCAGCGATAATTGCTGCCAATAGCAAGGAAACCGGCGTTATTATTTGTTTTCCCTTCATCTTTGATTCCTCCAATTACCAACAGCTTCTACTTTTTATTCCTTCATCATATCAGGAGTCAACAATGGAAGGAATGTTATGGATAATATTTGTTTCGAATTAAAAAAGGGTCCTTAGACATTTATCCAAGAACCCTTTTGGCCACTTCAATTTATTTTTTTATACGCAGTCTTACCATATTCCAGGACATGCGCGGCAGCTCTGCCTGCATCTGCTTTTCTTCCAGAACAGCATTGCCACCGTTGTGCGGTGCTACCTCTTCCTTATCTTTCGTGTTCACCGCTTTCGGATCATCATGCTCGAGCACGACATGCTCCACTACCTCCGCCTGTTCAAACGAACGCAGATCATAAGAGATGGATAATGATTCTTCTAGATGCCTGTTGGTCATAAAAAGCACCAGCTCATTTCGTTCTTCATTCAATACTACCGCACTATCTAAGTATGGAACGTCTGTAAATTCCCTGGAATCGTATTTATCCGATTGAATAATCGGGTGCAGTGCTTTTCCACGTCCGTAGACCGACAAATAATAATATGGGTAATAAATGGTCTGCTTCCACGCTTTCCCCTGATTTTCCGTCATAATCGGTGCGATCACGTTTACCAACTGCGCCATGCAGGCCATCTTTACACGATCAGCATGGTTAATCAGCGTATGAACCATGTTAGCTACGAGCAAAGCGTCTTCGAAATTATAAACATCTTCCAGCTGCGGCGGCGCGATCTGCCACGACTCCAGCTGTTTATCCGCTTCGGTCGAATGAAACCATACGTTCCATTCATCAAAACTGAGATTAATTGTTTTATTGCTTCGTTTTTTAGCCTTAATGTAATCACATGTAGAGATGACCGTACGAATGAATTGATCCATATCCAATGATTTTGCTAAAAAATTAGCCGTATCGTTATCATGGTTTCCATAATATTGGTGCAGTGAAATATAGTCGGCAAATTCGTAGGTGTGTGAAAGCGTCGTCGCTTCCCACTCCGGGAAGGTCGGCATAGCGGAATTCGAACTACCACAGCTCACCAGTTCAATCGATGGATCCACGGTTTTCATCGCCTTCGCTGTTTCATAAGCGAGACGTCCGTATTCGTCAGCCGTTTTGCCGCCGATCTGCCAGGGCCCGTCCATTTCATTGCCAAGGCACCACGTTTTAATATTGTGCGGCTGTTCGTAGCCGTGGGCTTTCCGTAGATCACTATAGTACGTGCCTCCGGGATGATTGCAGTATTCCAGCAGGTTTCTTGCAGCATCGATGCCTCTGGTCCCCAGATTTACAGCCATCATAACCTCGGTGCCGGCTTTTGCCGCCCAGTCGGCAAATTCATTTGTACCCACTTCGTTTGTTTCTATAGTGCTCCAGGCAAGCTCGAGCCGTCTCGGCCGTTCATTTTTTGGCCCTACGCCGTCTTCCCAATTATACGCAGAAACCATGTTCCCCCCTGGATAACGAACGATGGGAACCTGCAGATTCCTGACTAATTGCAGCACGTCCTGGCGAAAGCCCTGTTCATCTGCATTTTCATGTCCCGGCTCATAAATGCCGCCATATACAGCCCGTCCCAATTGCTCGATGAACGAGCCGTAAATTCGCTCATCCACCTCAGAAATCACAAAATCTTTATCGACAATAACTGAAGCTTTAGGTTGTTTTTTCGCCATATTTTGTACGCTCCTTGGATATGCTGTAATTCTTAGATTCCTGTTCTCGTGCACTTTTTTCTTCCAGTCGCTGGTACAGGTTTTTCGTAATAAATACAGTTGCTAATGAGGAAAGACTGCCGTAGAAAAAGAGGAAAAATGCCGGGATCGTTAACGCCCCGTAGATTAAAGCAAAATGAACTGCTATTAATGCAACAGTAATGTGCATTTTTGTGATTCCAATAATCAAAGCGTTTTTAAAGTAAGTTAATAAATTCGTTTGAAAGCTTGAATGTAAAGCAAACAGATGCACTGTCAGTGAACTGTAAACGACTAAAATAACAATGTAGAAAAATATTGTTACTGCGTTTGCGGAAAAACCGTTATTCAGCGCCGCATAGTTAACAAGAATAAGCACGGCGCCTCCCAGCCAAAGGAAGCCAAGCATGTTTGCCTGTATGAAATCCCGCTTGTAAAACTGAATAAATTTTTTCCCTACCTTTATCTCCCTGCTATTCAAAAGCTCTTTTGAAACACCAAGTGCTGCAGTCGAAGCTGGAAAAATACCAAATGCTATCAGGCCACTAAGCATTCCTACAATCCAGCATACGTTTAATATAAATAGTTTATTGATCCATGCGAAAATCATATTCAATTTTTCTAATGGGAGCTTTTTCATACCTTTTCCTCCCTCTGGAGTAATCAGCCTTTAACACCGCCGACAGTAAGGCCGGAGATGAAGAATTTCTGAAAGAACAGAAACAGAATGACAATAGGAACAATGGTAAGAACGGATCCGGAAAACAGGAGCTCATAGTTATTACCATATGGAGTAAGCAATGTGGCCAAGCCTACCGGAAGCGTGAACATTTCATTTGATCTTAATACAAGCAGCGGCCACAAAAAGTTGTTCCAGCTGGTAAGCCCCTGGAGAATAGCCATTGCCGCAAACGAAGGACCCATGAGTGGCGCCATTATTTTGAAAAAGATGCCGTACTCTGTGCATCCGTCAATTCTCGCGGACTCCATTAGTTCCTTCGGCAGCCCCAGACAATACTGTCTAAAGAAAAACACTGCCACCGGGGCAACAATTAAGGGGAGCATTACCGCAAAATAGGTGTCCACCAGGTTTAAACCGGTCATCATCTGGTAAAGGGGAAGCATTAAGATTTCAAACGGTACCATCAGTACAAACAATACGAGCATAAAGATAACTCTTACTCCTTTGAAATTGTACATCGCTAGCGCGTAACCCACCATGGAGGAAAAGAATAGTGATAATACAATTAAGCCTCCACTAACAATGAGACTGTTCATATACCACTGCCAGTAGCTGGCCCCTTCCTCAGAAAATACAGCCAGGTAATTACCAAGATCCAGACTGGCTGGATCGAAGAAAAACGAAAGACCTTGCCTCATCAATTCTGAAGAGGGCCGCATAGAAGCTACAATCAATGATACTACCGGGGTGAGAGCAATTACAGTTATTACTGCAAACAATGCAGTCAATAGAATTGACACCCATTTTTTATTATTTTTGCCCATCACTCTTTAATCCTCCTTTTTGAAGGCGCCAAAGAATTTCAGCTGAACCATGCTTACAACAAATATGATCAGCATTAGCACGACTCCGATAGCTGCGCCGAAGCCCATGTCATTTTGCTGAATGCCTTCTTTGTAAATATATCCTACAATGGTTAAGCCAATATTGCCGGGAGAACTGTTTTCCCAGAATACAAAGCTTTCTTCAAACATCCGGAAGCCGTTAATGATCGTAATGGTGGCTACGAAAATAATAACAGGCTTTAAAGCAGGCATCGTAACGAATAAAAATTTCTGCCATGCGCTCGCTCCGTCGATATCAGCCGCTTCATATAACTCCTCCGAAACGTTCTGCAGACCAGCGAGAAAGTATAGTATGTTCACGCCGATCCAGCGCCATGAAGCAAGCAGCACCATTAAAAACATTCCCGTGCCTGCTCCGTACCTCCACTGCACCGGGTCCATGCCAACAAGTCCAAGCAATTCGTTTACAAAGGAGTTTTCCGACTCCCCGAACATCATCCGGAAAATAATACCGGCGACGATAACCGAAGTAAGAGCAGGTATAAAAAGTGAAGCCCTGAAGAAATTTTTAAAATACAGGGATTTACTGTTTAAAAATACTGAAAGTATAATTGGAATCATTACCAATATAATGACTGTAAAAAACACGTAGGTTGCTGTATTTCCCAGCGCCTGAAAAAAAGTCGGGTTTAAAATACGTTCATAATTATGAGTTCCTATAAAAGTCGTCTGGCCAGGAAGAACCTGCTGAAAACTCATAATGATCGCCTGAATCATTGGATACAAGTACAGTGCCAGGAAAGATACAATGAAAGGCGATACAAAAACATAAGGAGCAACCTTCTTTGAATTCAGGAAATGCAGAATACCTTTTAAAGAAAAAGTCTTTTTATTGGACATTGTTTCTGAACGTTCCATTTTCTGCTCCTTTCCGCTAAATAATAATAGAAGGAGGGCAAAAGCCCCCCAGTTCTATTCTTCTGTCTGCCCGCTGCTTACTGCGTCTTCAGCCTGCTTTAATGCTTCTTCTGGGTCCTGGCTCTGCTGCCTGATAGCGCTGTTCAGCACATTCGTGTGAATTTCGGACTGCACATCCGGCAGATCCGATGTAATATTCAACGCTTCGATTTCCCCATTTAAGTCCAGAAGGGTGTCAAAGATTTCATCGTCAAAGTAGTCATAGTAAGGGTTAGGTTCATCCATGGCTTCATCATCCCACACAGTGTACATTGGTGGATCAAATCCTAATTCCTGCCAAAGTGCAATATTTCCTTCTTCAGACAATTTCGCATAGGCTAAAAATTCTTTAGCCAGTTCCGGCTCTTCCGTCTGATTCGTCACTACTGTACCTGTACCGCCCATTCCAGCTGTGCGGTTTCCGCCTTCCTCCCATACCGGCAGTGGACGAATTTCCATTTTCCCTTCGAGATCAGGCATATAATCAATAAATCTGCCCATGTACCAGGTTGGCATCATTAACGAAGCGGCTCCTCCGTCATTCATGTATCCATAGTATTCTTCAGAGTGATGAAATCCGCCTGGTGTTACTTCTGCTACTTCATGTTCATTCACCATGTCGTCTAGAAATTGAAGTGTATCAACGTTAGTATCGTTTGCCAGGGTTAGATCGCCTTCATCATTGAAGTAATCGGATCCTCTTTGACTGATTAAAGGCCAGAAGCTGAAATGCTCATCAACCTCCACTGTAGTCATCATAGAATCTGTATTTTCTACCACCTGTTCTCCTGCTTCTACATAGTCATCCCAGGTAACAATTTCATCTATATCCACCCCGGCCTCTTCCATAATCTCCGTATTATAGTACATTACTGTAGCGCCAACGTGGTAAGGCATACCGTAATAATTATCATCCTTGGAATATATATCAAACCGTTCTTCCACCATATCGTCGAGCACTGGCTCTACGTATTCATTCATCGATTCTAATTGAACGTCACCTTCAAGGAAGTTGGCAAAGTAACTAATTTCTATGTCCGCCATGTCAGGAGCTCCAGACCCCGACTGTAGAGAGAGAAGCAAATTATTATTCATCTGATCAATAGGGTATACCTCAGCCTGTAATTTAATCGGCCTGTCTTCATGCCCCTCATTCCATCTGTTTACTGCATCTTCATAAATACCAATATGTTGTTCATTGAATGTCCAAAAAGTTAATTCGGTAGCATTCTCACTATCTTCCCCGATTACTTCTACTTCATCTGCTTCGCCTTCTCCTCCTTCTCCGCCTCCTTCACCATCACTTCCGCTACCACTCCCGCCGCCACAACCTGCTAAGTAAACCAAAGACAGCATCGCACCACCAAAAATCGACCAACGCTTCATAGTTGTCCCCCTTATCTATTTTCCTAACTTATACGTACAAGTTATTTTTTTATTTAACCATACAGGTACATTTATTGCAAGCGCTTTCTATATATTTATTTCAATATTTAGATATCAAATGCCGACAAATACTGACAAAACAATTTTTCTTCAGTTGTACGCATGTGTATGATACGATAAAAAGAAAAAGAGGTGCATGATGGTCTCAAAATATAAACAATTAAAGCAGCACATCCAATCCAAAATTTTGGACGGCAGCTTCCGTCCCCACCAAAAAATTCTATCTGAATACGAATACGTAAAGAACTTTGAAGTAAGCAGACATACGGTACGCCAGGCTATCGGCGAGCTTGTGAGCGAGGGATGGCTGTACCGGGAGCACGGCGTCGGCACATTTTGTGCAGACCGCTCTAAATTTTCTTCTCCCTCCACCCGTAAAAACGTAGCCATTATCACTACGTACATTTCAGATTATATTTTCCCCTATATTATACGCGGAGCTGAAAGGTATTTAAGCGATAAAGGCTACAACGTTATTCTTATGAGCACCAATAACGATTTTGATAAAGAAAAACAGGCGCTCGAAAATATTCTTACCCAGCAGGTCGATGGACTGATTATTGAGCCGACACGCAGCGCGCAGGCTAATCCCAATCTAAATTACTACCTGAATCTCGAAAATGCCGGTATCCCTTATGTTATGATGAACGCGTATTATGAAGAGCTTGAACCGCTGAGTTTAACCTTAAACGATCAGGAAGCCGGATTCCGGAACGCGGAGCATTTAATCCAGTTGGGCCACCGGCGGATAATTGGGTTATTTAAAACTGATGACATGCAGGGCGTGCAGCGGATGAAAGGTTTCCTTAAAGCTCATCGGCACTACGGCTGTCCGGTGGATCCCTCCCTTTTGATCACGTATTCCACCGATGAAAAGTATTCCAAGGCTGCTCAAGCTGTTGAACAGATTTTAAGGGATCAGACTGATGGGCCTACTGGACTTGTCACCTATAACGATGAACTCCTGCTGCAGCTTCTCGATGTGCTCCGCGATAAAAACCTGCAGGTTCCTGGGGATATTTCTGTCGTAAGTTTTGACGATTCCCATTTTACCCAAATCTCCGAAGTGAAATTTTCTTCCATCGTACATCCTAAAGAACGTATGGGAGAGGACGCAGCCAAATATGTAACGACTCTCATTGAACAGCCGGATGCCGCCCTTTCCTCTATTGTATACGAGCCTCATTTTATTGACCGCCATTCGACACGGAGTCTCCAATTCACACCAGCGCTGGAAACAGAATAAATATTAAATACGGACCGGCAGACAGCTGGACCGTACTCAAAAAGGAAGCTGCCTCTTTTATTACGGGCAGCTTCCTTTTTCGTCTGGTTACAATTCGTAATTCCTGTAAATATTATTTTAAAGCACAGTAATTCCGGGCTCCTCCGGGCCTTAGAACTGTTTATTTTTCAAAGCGATAGGCTTTCTTGGAAGGCTCCCATATTGTTTCTATTTCTTCTAAAGACTTATTTTTCGTTTCAGGTACTATGGTCATCACAAAAACAAAACAAATAACGTTAATAACCGCAAACATCCAGAATGTAAAAGCACCTCCGGCGTTATTGATGAGTACAGGCGTGAACTGCCCTATCGCCCAGTTAGCTCCCCATAAAAACATGGTCGCAATTCCGACTGCTTTTGCACGCATATGATTTGGAAAAATTTCCGGAATCATAATCCATGGAATTGGGCCCATTGAGATACAAAATGCTGCAGTAAAGCCCATGATAAAAAGCAGCGCCCAGATTCCATTACCTGCATCAAAGTAGAAAACGCTTCCAATAAGAACCATAAATATTGCCATCAAACTCGATCCTACGCCCATCAATCGTTTTCTTCCTGCTTTGTCGATTAATAAAATAGCAACTACTGTAAATATTACCTGTACGGTTCCTATTAAGCTGGTGGCCAGAAATTCAGTATTATTTTCAAACCCAACCAGCCGGAAAATCGTTGGTCCGTAATAAGTTACAGCGTTCATTCCGATAACCTGATTAAATAGAGCCAGGAAAATACCGACTGCCATTGCTTTTCGAAGACCCGGCTTCAACAGCTCTCTAATTGATGTGCTTGATTCACTTCGAAGAGAGGTTTGAATAGCCTCAAGTTCCAGTTCAGCTGTGCGGGTGTTATTGATTTTTTCCAATGTCCGAAATGCTTCTGTATGCTTTTGCTTTTTCACTAAATATCTGGGACTTTCAGGAATAAAGATGAGCATGATAAAAAAGAGAACTCCCGGCACTACTCCGTATCCGAGCATCCACCTCCAGCCTGTTTCAACTCCCCATCCATAGCTGCCCGAGTTTGCCACAGCAAGGTTAATATAAAATGTAGCTGAGATACCAATAATAGTGAACAACTGATACATAGAAGCCAACCGGCCGCGTATAGCAGGCGGGGCACACTCAGCAATATACGTAACTGACAACGCAGAGGCAAAGCCAATTCCGAGACCGCCCAGAACTCTTGCGAGAATGAGAGAAGTAACACTCATAGCGAGCGCAGACCATAAGGCGGAAACAGCAAAGAGAATCCCCGACAGCATTAAAATCTTTTTTCTGCCAAAGCGGTCACTTAAATATCCGGACAGCCCGACCCCGGCCACTCCTCCTACCATAACACTTGAAATAATAAATCCTTCCATAGCCGGACTTAAATTATAAAGCTCCTGCAAAAAGCCGATGGCGCCTGAAATTACTGCGGTATCAAAACCATACAAAAACCCTGCCATTCCTGCTGCGGAAGCTATCAACAATACATACCAGACTGACTGCTTCTCTTTCATGATGTTCAATGTCCCCTTTCAATAATTGGAAATGATAACGTTCACAAGAAAACTATCATATGTTCGTACAAGTTTCAATAATTTGGGTTATTTTTACATTAGTTGCATACAAGTATTTTTTTAAAATTAAACTAACGACAATTTCTCACTCCTTCTTTTCTAATTATGTTGTTTAAAAAGGATAGAAAGCGGTTGCAAGAAGCTTCGTTTCGTGGTTAAATGAACATAACTTATACGTACAAGTTATGTTTTATCCATTGATTTCATTAACGCAATGAAACAGAAATGAGAGATTCATTCGAGTTACTAAAAATGCTTTTTAAAGGAATGAGTCAAAATGAAGCAGTCAGAAATGAAACAAGCCATTACTCAAGGCCATACTTCACTCGGAATTGAATTTGGCTCCACGCGTATTAAAGCAGTACTGATGAACAACAGCTTTGAAACAATCGCCACGGGCAGCTATGAATGGGAAAACCAGATGAAAAACGGTCTTTGGACATACCATCAGAAAGATATTATTGCTGGTTTGCAGAAGGCTTATGGTGACATGAAATCCGAAGTGGAAAGCGCGTACGGGATTACACTCCGAACTATTGGTTCGATAGGTATTTCAGCTATGATGCACGGCTATATGCCATTTGATCACACCGGAGAACTGCTCGTCCCCTTTCGGACGTGGCGTAATAATACCACCGGAGCTGCGGCCAGCGAATTGACGAGCCTTTTTCAGTACAATATCCCGGAACGATGGAGTATTGCCCACCTTTATCAGGCTATACTCGATGATGAAAAACATTTGCCGCGTATTCAGTTGATTACGACTTTAAGCGGATACATCCACTGGCTGCTGACCGGAAAACAGGTCATTGGAGCCGGGGATGCATCGGGGATGTTTCCAATCGACGAAACTACTCAGGACTACAACGATTTCATGCTTGAACAGTTCGACACCCTCATTACAGCAAGAAATTATTCATGGAAAATTAAAGACATTCTTCCTGAAGTTCTTACAGCCGGCGAACAGGCAGGCACCTTAACCAATGACGGCATCAAAATTCTGGATAAATCACAAAATCTACAGCCCGGGATTCCGTTTTGTCCTCCGGAAGGTGATGCCGGAACCGGAATGGTGGCTACGAACAGTGTGAAAAAACGTATCGGAAACGTTTCTGTAGGAACCTCTGTTTTTGCAATGATTGTACTGGATCAAAAAATTTCTAACACGCATCCAGAAATTGATTTAGTTACTACACCAAATGGAAATTCTGTCGCCATGGTGCATGCGAATAACTGTTCAAGTGATTTGAACGCATGGCTTGGATTGTTCCGGGAGTTTTCAGAAGCAACTGGCCAAAAGCTTGATTCCGACGAATTATTTGAAGTAATGCTGCAGAAAGCTCTCGAAGCGGATCCTGATGGCGGCGGCCTGCTCAGCTATGGTTATTTCTCCGGTGAAAATATTACAGGAATGGAAAGCGGCCGCCCCTTGTTTGTACGCTCTCCGGAAAGTAATTTTAATTTAGCTAACTTCATGCGAACACACCTCTTCTCTGCTTTCGGTGCCCTAAAAATCGGCATGGATCTTTTAACAGATAAAGAGCAGGTGGCGATTGATAATGTCTTCGCTCATGGCGGCTTATTCAAAACTCCAGTGGTTGGACAGCGGATAATTGCTGCTGCAATAAATACGCCTGTTTCTGTTATGGATACGGCCGGAGAAGGCGGAGCCTGGGGTATTGCTGTACTGGCCTCCTATATGAAGAACAAAGGCCAGGACGAGGCCTTGGAAGAATTTTTGGACAATAAGGTTTTTAACGACATCGAAACCACGGAAATCCACCCGGACCGTTCTGACGTGGAAGGCTTTGAAATTTTTATGGAACGTTATAAAAAAGGTCTCGTCATCGAACAGGCGGCGGTAGAGCATTTAACACCGGCCGAAGCAGTCAGCAAACAAGTCAAAGTAAATTAAACTATCAATAAGAAAAGAGGATACTTATGCCCGCTATCGAAAAAAAAGAATTCTGGTTCATCGTCGGTGCACAGGAGCTTTACGGAGAAGAAGCGTTAAAGGAAGTAAAGGCTCATGCCCAGCATATAGCTGATGCATTAAATGAGAGCGGTGTTTTACCTTACCCGCTTATTTTAAAAGACTTAGCAATCAATACAGATGAAATTACACGCACCATGAAAGAAGTAAACTATCGTGACGAAGTCGCGGGTGTTATCACTTGGATGCACACGTTCTCCCCTGCGAAGATGTGGATCCGCGGGACGAAAATCCTGCAAAAACCGCTGCTTCATCTAGCTACTCAATTTAATGAAAGTATCCCCTGGGAAACCATCGACATGGACTTCATGAACCTGAACCAATCGGCCCACGGGGACCGCGAATACGGCTTTATCAACGCTCGTTTAAACAAGCAGAACAAAGTGGTCGCCGGCCACTGGAAGCACGCTGATATTCAACAGGAGATTGCCCATTGGATGAACACAGCTGCAGCTTATAATGAGAGTTTCAACATTAAGGTTGCCCGTTTCGGTGACAACATGCGCAATGTGGGCGTTACAGAAGGCGATAAAATTGAAGCGCAGATTCAATTTGGATGGGTCGTCGATTACTACGGGATTGGAGACCTTGTCGAATACGTCAATCGTGTTACAGATAAAGAGGTTGATGCACTCCTTTCAGAATACAAGGACCTTTATGAATTTGATTACGGCAGCTATACAGAAGAAAAATGGAAAGACAGTGTTAAAGTACAGGCAAGCTACGAGATTGCCATTAAACGCTTCCTGGACGATGGAGGCTACAATGCTTTCACAACCAACTTTGAAGATTTACATGGAATGAAACAGCTTCCCGGCCTTGCGGTGCAGCGTCTAATGTCTCAAGGATACGGCTTTGCTGCTGAAGGAGACTGGAAAACGGCTGCGCTTGACCGTTTGATGAAGGTGATGAGCCATAACGAGGCAACAGGGTTTATGGAAGATTATATCTATGAATTAACAGCTGGGAAGGAAGCCATCCTTCAATCCCATATGCTTGAAGTAGATCCCACGCTGGCAAACCATAAACCAAAAATCGTGGTATCGCCCTTAGGCATTGGAAACGGCGAAGACCCAGCACGCTTAGTCTTTGATGGTAAATCCGGGGACGGGGTCGTGGTTTCGATGGCGGATTTTGGAACGCATTACAAGCTTCTGATTAATGAAGTTTCGGCATTTGAACCGCCTGCTCCTGCACCGAATCTCCCGGTAGCCCGTATACTTTGGAGCGTTAAACCAAACCTCCAGGATGGGATAAAAGCCTGGATTGAAAACGGTGGCGGTCACCACACTGTCGTTTCATTAAATGTAACGACAGAGCAGATTATTAATTATGCAAAGCTGGTTGGCCTGGAATACGTCGTTATTAATTAATATATTTCAGCTTAAACTATTAATGTTTAAGGAGTGGGCTTTATGGAGAATCTGAAAAACCCTATTGTTTTACAAAGAGCCGATCCATTTATTTATAAGCACCATGACGGGTTTTATTACTTTACCGGCTCGCACCCTTCCTACGACCGGATTATTTTGCGGCGCGCAGAACATCTGAATGACCTGTACGACGCAGAAGAACACATTATTTGGAGTAAACACAGCAGCGGCGCTCAGAGTCATTTAATCTGGGCCCCTGAAATTCACCGTGTGAATGGAAAATGGTATATCTATTATGCCGCTGCTCCTGACGACAACATTGATGATAATACGTTCAATCACCGAATGTTTGTGATTGAAAATGAATCAGACAACCCAATTGAAGGCGAATGGAAAGAAAAAGGTGAAATAAATACAGGGCGGAGTGCATTCGCTCTTGATGCAACCACCTTTGAACACAATGGTATCCAATATTATGTTTGGGCACAGCAGGATGTAAATATAAAGGGCCATTCAAATATTTACATTGCTGAGATGGAAAATCCATGGACTTTGGCGACTACCCCCGTTTTGCTGACTAAACCTGAATTGCAGTGGGAAGTTAAAGGCTTTTGGGTCAATGAAGGTCCTTCCGTTTTGATTAGAAACGAAAAGGTTTTTATTACGTATTCAGCAAGTGCCACTGGTATCGATTACTGCATGGGGCTGCTGACAAGTGATGCCGAGGCAGATTTATTGAATCCAAATTCCTGGACTAAAAGCCCAGAGCCAGTTTTTGAAAGCTATTCACCGAATAAACAATATGGTCCGGGACACAATTGCTTTACTGTATCTGAAGATGGCAGCAGCGACATTCTGG
The DNA here is from genome assembly GCF_056034405.1 of Marinococcus sp. LNHM4E3-1. Classification (NCBI taxonomy): domain Bacteria; kingdom Bacillati; phylum Bacillota; class Bacilli; order Caryophanales; family Bacillaceae; genus Marinococcus; species Marinococcus sp. LNHM4E3-1. Next base: position 196,750 of record NZ_JBQLID010000007.1, read on the forward strand.
TTTATCATGCCCGTAATTATACTGAAATTGTCGGGGATCCCCTTTATGACCCGAATCGTCATGCGCGTGCGCAGGAAATTACATGGGATGAAAACGGTAACCCGGTATTTGGAATTCCTGTGTCGGATGACCGGTGGACTCCAGGCACGCCAACAATATTAACTAAAGAAAATTCCAATGAATAATTTATTGATAATACATGTACGTACATTGAAGGAGGTTTCCCATTGCTGGAACTATTGAAGCAGCAGGTGTGCAGCGCAAATCAGGGACTCGTTGATCATGATCTCGTTACTTTTACCTGGGGGAATGTCAGCGGATTTGACCCCGAGACAGAATTATTGGCCATCAAGCCTTCCGGGGTGCCTTATGAAGAGCTGTCTCCCGGGGATATTGTATTGGTGGATTTAAAAGGAAACGTTGTGGAAGGCGATTTAAAGCCCTCCTCTGATACTCCTACCCATATCGAGCTGTATAAAGCTTTTCCAGGTGTAAAGGGTATTGTTCATACGCATTCGGACTGGGGCACAGCCTGGGCCCAGGCTGGTAAAAGCATTCCCTGCTCCGGAACTACTCAGGCGGATTACTTTTACGGAGATATTCCCTGCACACGTCAACTAACAAAAGAAGAAGTCCGAAATGGTTATGAAAAAGAAACAGGGTCCGTCATTATAGAAGCAATGCAGGGAAAAAATCCTGTGGAAGTACCGGGAATAGTTGTTCACGGGCATGCTCCGTTTGCGTGGGGAAGCTCTCCGGAGGACGCCCTTCATAACGCTGTCGTGCTTGAAAAAGTCGCAAAAATGACCTTTCTTTCCTTCCAGCTCTCAGGTGAGCTTCCCCTTGATGACCATGTACTGCAAAAGCATTACGAAAGAAAGCATGGGGAAAACGCCTATTACGGGCAGTCTAAATAATTCCTACTTTCAAGAGCAAGCCATGGTTTAAACAGGCTTGCTCTTTTTCACGTCTAAAAAGCTTAAAAAGGCTTACATACCTTTTGTATAATAATTAATCTATTTCGTATACCAGCTCAATGCATTCGAATACAGGATCTTATCAGTTGCGTTCTCATCAAATAAATTTTGAACCATTTCAATGTCTTCATACTTGAACGGTCTCGGCGCTCTTGTAGATGGAAGGTCTGTGCCAAACATCAAAGCCTCTGGGTTTACGTTATAAATGGAAGTTAAAGCATTCGCCACATTTAGGTCCACGCGCCCAAAGCCGGTAGCTTTCACCCGAAGGCCTTTATCCACTAATTTCAGCAGATGAGGCAGCCCTTCCTCCGACAGCCCTAAATGATCGATGGATACAGCAGGCAGCTTTTCAATAGTTGCTGCGAGTTCAGGCAGCCCTTTGGCGTCCAAGTAAAGTTCAGAGTGCCAGCCCGCTGTTTCATCCACTCTCCGTGCCATGTACTCGAGCCGGGAAATATCTTCAGATCCGCCCCGCCGGATATTAAACCGCAGCGCCCTCACCCCATGGTCATGCAGCCTTAAAATTTCTTCATCACTCACACTGGACGGCAGCTGAGTTACTCCACAGAATTCGGGCCCCAGCTGTTGAAGAGCTTTTAATAAATACCCCTGATCAAACCCCTGAAACGAACCTGACACCACTGCTCCGCCCAGGACGTTGAGTTCAGCCGTATCCCTCTGATAATCGGCTGCCTCATATTCCGGAGGTATATAGCTTTGATTTTTAGTAATAGGAAAATCAAAATCAATAATGTGCAGGTGCGCATCAAACATTCTCATATTCTTCCTCCTCTTTTATCTCTCCTAAGAATATCCCGGTTCAGATTATTTGGTCAAAAAATCTCTAAATGTTCGCCCCATCTCTCCTCACACATAGTAGGCAATATAATAAAAACATAATATATTTTTGACATTATGTTAAAAATATATTACCATAAATGTAAGGAGGCCATAGATGAATGAAAGAACAAGGTGAATTAACTAATCAGCTGTCGGTATTCCGGGCCAAAAAGGGCTATTCCCAGGCAGAGGTCGCAAAGAGAATCGGTGTGAGCCGCCAGACCATTATTTCCCTGGAAAAAAATAAATACAGCCCTTCTCTTAAATTAGCATTTGAACTAGCGCATCTCTTTGATACCGGTGTGGAAGATATTTTTCAATATAATTTGAAAGGAGAGGACTAACATGGAATGGTTTTTCTATCCGTATTTGGCCGTCTTCCTTTTCTCTCTCATCATCTGGTTTAGATTTCAACACGGCGAAGAAGGTAAAGACGAACGCGGCCGTGAAATTATTAACCGATCGTATTCGATTATTTTTCCCATGTTTCTTATCGGCTGGGTCGTAGTCAGATTGATCGAGGACTTCATCATTCCACTTGACGGGGACGCCTGGCGGAACGCCATGTGGTATTTGATTACCGGAATTATGATCCTCCATTCGGTGCTCATTTTTATCTTTAGAAAGATCTATTAAGATACGCCTTCAGTATAAAAAACCTGCATCTCTTAATTCTTAAGAGATGCAGAGATCTTTTATTGTAAAGAATTCAACGATTCGTTAATGCATTTTTAATTACTTTTTTACCGTGCTTCAGTCTCCTCACGCTGTTTATTGATGCCTGCCCAGATAAGGATCGGAATCAACAATAATGAAAGCATTGACATCCCACTGGACAGCGCAGCAAAACTCGAATACGCTGCGAGGATTTCAGACAATCCTCCACCGATTGCCCCTAAAAAGGCCATCCAGACATCCACGGAACCCTGCGTTTTCGCTTTCGTCGCTAATGGAGTAGCATCAACGACAAAGTTGTGCCACTAATCAATCCAAAATTCCCATCAATTCCGAGCAGTATAAGGACTGTCATTATAAATACGATAGAGTCTGCCGCTCCAGCATAAGTTGTGTTGAAGCCACGAGTCATTTTATTTCATTTAGCTGCTTCAACTATATGAAATATTGAGGAATTCTATTGCATTTTTTATTTCCATTCATTATAATCATTTCATAGCTAATGATTTTGACATTTTAAGAGGCGGTGATGATATTCACGAATTCGATCAATACGGGGAACTTCTTCCGGAGGAACATCAAACCCTGAAACAGTTAGAAGACAGAGGGGTTTCCCTGCTCGATATGGATGCCATTTCGGTAGTTACCAACGTATACCGGTTGGCCCAGGGGCTTCGGAACAAAATGGAACAGGAAGTGCTGCGGAAGTACCGGCTATCCTGGACGGCCTTTTCTTTGTTATACGATCTCTGGGTGCACACACCTTTGGATACCCGGTCGCTGGCTGTGTCCGCAGGCGTATCAAACGCGACGATCAGCAACATCATCCGCACGCTGGAAGACAAATCTTTATGCTATCGAAAATCGGATCTTCGCGACCGGCGCCTCACTTACGTATATATTACGAAAGAAGGTACAGCTGTTCTAGAGGAACTCTATCCTCTCTTTCATCAGAAAGAAGCAGAGATTGTCCAATGCCTTTCCCCAGAAGAAAAAAAACAAACCGCCCAGTACCTGCGGCGGATCATACGTCAACAGCAATTTTAATACACGAAAACAACGAAGAAGAAAACGCAGTAGCTTCTATCTCCCTGGGTACAGAGAGCCGATCGTGCTGAGAGTCGGTCCTATAGATAGAGTGAAATACATTTTTGGAGTTTTCCCGCTGCCCCCCTGGGCAGCGGGACGGACGGGCCGTTATCCGGGAGTTGGAAGAGCTGACAGGCTTCAACAAGGGTGGTACCGCGCGACATATCGCGTCCCTTGATGAAGGCTGTTTTTTATATTCTATTATTTGGGAGGACGTATCATGCAAAACCATCACCAACCATTAACCCCGCAGCAACAACAGCTTGTCCAGGCGCAGATGGACCTTTTCATGCACGGTGTTGAAGAAATTATTCCCCATGAGGAACTTAAACAAAAAATCGCTGCCTCCGTAAGGGAAAGCCGTCCGCTAAAAATCAAGCTCGGCCTCGATCCTTCGGCGCCGGATGTGCATTTAGGCCACACGGTGGTTTTAAACAAATTAAAACAGTTTCAGGATCACGGCCATATTGTCCAGCTGTTGATCGGAGATTTTACCGGAAAAATCGGAGACCCTACTGGAAAGCCCGTCGCCCGGAAGCCACTGACGACGGAACAGGTTGCGCAAAATGCCCAGACCTATTTCGAACAGTTCGGTCAGGTCATTAACATGGACCAGGTGGAGCTTCATTACAATTCCAAATGGCTTGCCCCGCTCTCGTTTGAAGAGGTCATTCAGCTGGCAGGAAAAATTACGACCGCCCGACTGATGGAGCGGGATGATTTTGAAGAGCGAACGGCGTTCGGTCAGCCAATTGCGCTTCATGAGTTCTTTTACCCTGTCATGCAGGGCTATGATTCCGTTGTGCTCGAGAGTGATATTGAACTCGGCGGCACTGATCAATACTTTAATATCCTAATGGGAAGGCATTTTCAGGAGCGGTTGGGCAAAGACAAACAGGTAGCCATGACGATGCCGCTGCTCGAAGGCCTCGACGGCACGAAAAAAATGTCAAAATCCCAGAATAACTACATTGGTATTTACGAAGACCCGGCTTCTATGTACGGAAAAGTCATGTCGCTACCGGATGAGCTGATCGTCAAATACTTTAACCTGGTGACGCCTTTACCGAAAATAGAGATTTATGACGTCGAAACCGGGCTCCGGGAAGAAACCCTGCATCCGAAAGAAGCGAAAATGCATTTGGCCCGTACCATTGTCACCGTGTACCACGACCAGGAGAAAGCTTTGGAAGCCGAGCAGCAATTTATATCCGTTTTTCAGCAGGGGGATATGCCGAAGCAAATACCAGTGGTTACACTTAATGGAGAGCAGCCGTTCAATATTGTTGATCTGCTGGCCACATTACATCTGCTCCCCTCGAAGACAGAAGCACGGAAAATGATTCAGAACCGTGGAGTGAAAGTAAACGGCGAACGCATCGACAGCATCGATGTTTACTTCGAGCTTCATTCAGATCTAATTATTCAAGTTGGCAAGCGGAAATTTATTAAAGTGGTGCCCGCGTAGATAAATATGAAAGCAGCAGTTTTCCATTCAGTGATTACAGGATTTCATGCTCCTAATGGCTATGTATTTTCTACAAACCATAAGATAGCAGCAAACCTTCACGCGAAGTTTATCTGCGTGAAGGTTTATTCATAAATAAAGACACAACCGGCGTATTTTATTTCTCTTTCCGCCAAAAAGTGGAGCAATCTGCTTTATCGGAAATATTAAACTCGATCATTTTTTTAAGTAACCCGTAATCCACCGGCTGCTCCCACGGAATACGCACCAGCTGTTTTGTATACTCATATCCCGCCTTCGTAATTTCTTCTGAAAATTGATCAATAGCCGTTTTTTCCGGTGCAAATGCCAAATGGCGTTTGGCCGTGCTGAAGGCAGCAATAAAGGTACCGTGATCAGTAAACATTGGCTGGTTCCATGCAATTTTCGGAACTAAATGAGAAAACTCCCCTGCTGTCCAATTCAGAATCTCTTCTGTCCGCTCCCGGTGCTCCTGATTTTCCATACGTGATAAATATTCTGTGAAAACTTCCATTAATACCCCTCCATTTAAATTTATTCTCTATTCGTTCTCTTAAAAAACTGTCGTTACCCTACTTATATTCTATCAGTTTAAAAAGGTGAACTGCTGCTTTGTTTAAATTAAAACAGAAAAACGAAATGCACTAGTTGAAATATTGATACATTGAATGATACCCTCAACTATAATAAACGTTCTGTATAGTAAAGGAGTATTGGATGGCTATTTCTGAGAAAAAGAAAGCACTTTTGACCGCAGCGGAAAGACTTTTCTACGAACATGGATTTCGCGGTGTCGGACTGAAACAAATTATTCAGGAAGCAGACGTTGCAACGATGACATTGTATAATCACTTTTCCTCCAAGGAACACTTGGTTGAGGAAGTATTGAAGCAGCGGGAAGAAAGATACTGGTCCTATTTGGACAACTTCGTTCATGACGAAAATGATCACCCCTTTATCACTATTGTCAAAGCACACGGAACCTGGCTGAAGAAAGAATCCTACAAGGGAGACATGTTCCTGCGGGCTATTGAAGACTACGCCGGTACTGATAACGGCATCGAAAGTATCGCCCGTTCCCACAAAGAAAAATTACTGCAGTACTTACAGCATTCAGCTGTTCGTCTCGGGGAAGAAAACCATAATGAAGTCGCCCACTACTTCACCCTGCTGCTCGAAGGCACTACGTCTATGACGACACTCATAGGTGCTGAACAGGCGACAGATTATTCGCTCGCGATGGCCAAAAAAATCGTTACGTAGCTGCGTTATTTTTTATCCCTTTATTATAAAGGTCGTTCTATCTAAAAGGAGGTTAACACCCATTGCGTTTTTCAGCACTAGTGGCTCCAGGAATTATTATGATTGCCGTCGCTTACGGACTCGCCCGGTTTAGCTATGGCCTGCTGCTGCCAAATATCAACGAAGACCTGGAGATGAATTCGACTACTTCCGGTTTTATTTCATCACTATTTTATTTTTCTTATTGTCTTGCCATTGTAGCTGCTACGGTATTTACCACAGAAAAAGGACCGCGGGGAATGATTCTCGCTGCCGGCGCCTCAGCCTTTTTGGGTCTGTTGATCATGGCGACCAGTCCGAACGTCTGGTTTCTTGGTATCGGGGTCCTGCTTGCCGGGGCGAGCACAGGATTTGTTTCGCCACCGTACGGCGCTGCGATCTCGCTTTGGCTGAAGGAAAAACAGCAGGGCCAGGCCAATACCTGGATTAATTCCGGCACCAGTATCGGGCTTGCGCTCTCTGGAGTGGGCGCTGTTTTTCTGGCCTCGGAATGGCGCTTAACATATATGATCTATGCAGGTGTTGCCCTGCTTGCTTTTTTCTGGAATGCGAAAATGATTCCTTCCCCCGGGCCTAAACCCAAGGTAATGTTCGAAAAAGGCAAATTTTCTTTCAGAGGCGTAAAGGGCGCTGTCCCCTTAGTTATTTGTTCTACGATTTTAGGAATCTCCACCGCTGCATTCTGGACATTTTCCATCGATTATTTAACATCGACCAATCAATACAGCGGCAGCGGGACTTCCCTTTTTTGGATCATTATTGGTTCTTCAGGCATCCTTGGCGGCTTTTCCGGGGCTTTAATCGAAAAACTGAGCCTCCCTTTTGCTTATAAATGGGCAAGTTTAGTGATTGGGACCGCTTCTTTACTGTTGGCTCTGTTTCCTGAACAATGGATTCTGGCTTATCTGTCAGCTGCACTTTTTGGTTTTTCCTACATTTTTATTACTGGTGTTTTAATGGTGTGGGGCATCCGGGTGTTTATCCACAACGCTTCACTCGGCATTGGCACTCCGTTTTTACTCCTTGCGCTCGGCCAGGTGCTTGGTTCTATCTTCGCCGGAGCACTGATTGGGGCGTTTAATTACTCGTGGGCTTTCATTATATACGGTTTCATCGGCATATTCGCGATGACCCTTGGTCCGAAGAAAATTAACAAGAGTCTGTACCGGGTTTATCAGCAGACTGATCAATATTATCTTTAAACTTAATGAAAGGGAATAAATAAGAGCAAAGGTCAAATACACCTCTGCTCTTATTGCCATTCTTATTATTTAACTTTGAAGATGCAGTATTAAAACGCCAGCTGCGATCAGCGCTAAAGATATGAATTTTTTTCTCGTGAGCGGTTCCTGGAAATAAAGAGTACCAAGCGTCGCTGTCACAGCGACCATGACTCCGGACCAGATCGCGTACGCGATACTTATATCAATATATTGAATGCTTAACGTCAAAAAATAAATGCAACCGAGAAAAAACAAATAAGCCGCAGCGCTTGGCAGCTTTTCCTAGAACCCTCTGGATAATTTCACCGCCAGGTTAGCTATGACCGCAAACACTAAGCTTACGGTTAATAATAATGCGCCCATCACCAAGCTCCTTTATTATAATTTTGCCGTTCAGGAATATTCAGTCCTACCATCCCCGCCACTACACACAACACCCCGGCGGCTTTAATCATAGACATGCTTTCCTGAAAGAAAATGGATCCGATCAGGACGACCAGCACCGTTCCTCCTCCTGCCCATAAAGCATTTACAATTCCTAATTCATAGTTTTTAGTGAGAATAATATAGCAGCTAAGCGCTACTATATAACAAATGACGACCACAATCGTCCCCTCCAGGTTGGCAAACCCATTCGCCACCTTCATATATGCAGCTCCAATCACTTCTAAAACAATCGCAAAACTCAGTAAAGTGTAGTATTTTAGCATAGAAGCTCCTTTTATTTTTAGAATGGATGTGTACAGATGAATATACGTATGCTGGATTATTTTCTGGCCGTCGCTCAGGAAAAAAATCTTTCCAGAGCTTCCAAAAAGTTATTTATTTCTCAGCCGGCCTTAAGCAAACAAATCAAACAGTTGGAAAGCATACTTGGGTTTTCCCTTTTTGTGCGCTCCACCCATGGGATGATGCTAACCCATAAGGGAGAACAGCTGTATGATGATATTGAACCTCTTGTAAATCAGCTGCACTCCCGTATGAAAAAACATACGGAAAGCAGAATTATTCATATAGGTGCCGACCCTTTACTGGCTTCGTATTATTTTCCGCAGCATATGGAGAGCTTCAGTCCTTTTCAAATTCAGCTCACCCATATTAAGGATGATACGGTCGATTTATTGCCGCTCCTCCGTTCAGGAGATATCGACGCAGCTATTGTCCAGGATCAACCCTCGTACCACGGTCTGGCTTCTGCTTTTTTATTTCACGATGAATTTTTTGCGGCTGTCCCTGTCAATCATCCGTTGGCCCAGTTCGAACGGCTTTCCATAACCCAATGCTTTCAGCATCCCCAAATATTGAGCCCCTCCACCCCTCTATACCAGCGGATCATAAGGCTTATAGATGCTTACAATGCTCCAGTTCCTTCTATTAAGGAAGTTCCTTATAATGCTATTGTGGGATTTGTTGCTCAAGGGTACGGCATTTCCTACCTTCCTTCGATGGTAGTTCAAAACGTGGACTATAGAGGAGTTGTGTTTATACCTCTTCAGGAGGCTCCCCTTCACCGCGACATGTATTTGTTTGCCACCGATCAAATCTATCTGGAAATGCTTCGGAACGGCTTCGACCTGTAATTACTATAAATGCATATGGCAGGTGCGCATAATACTTATTCTGGATGGAAATATAACCAAAAGTTATATCTTCACAAAAAAACACTTCCCTCGTGTAACCGTCAAGTAGAATAGATCACTTTCTCCCAAATAAGATAGATCAACGTTCACCAATTAAGATAGATCAACGTTCACCAATTAAGATAGACCACTTGTTTCGGGAAACAACGTTTGTCTGTACTTCATGCGGAT